>NZ_KV830643.1:0-176036 GCF_001836805.1 Staphylococcus sp. HMSC062A01 | reverse complement strand
CACTATATACAAAACTTATTAGCTCAATACGATATACCTTCTAAAATAATAAAAGTGAGCGAGACAAGAGCGAACTTAGTAGCTGAAATTGGGAGTGGTTCCCCAATATTAGCGATGAGTGGCCATATGGACGTAGTTGATGCCGGGCATCATGAAAAATGGACTTATCCGCCATTTAAACTTACAGAACAGGACGGCAAATTGTACGGACGTGGAACGACGGATATGAAAGGTGCCTTGATGGGCATGGTTATCGCACTCATTGAATTAAAATTGTCTGGAGATTTATCTAAAGGAACAATTCGTTTACTTGCGACAACTGGAGAAGAAAAAGAACAAGAAGGTGCCAAACGATTTGTTAAAGAGGGTTATTTAGATGACATTGATGGCTTAATCATCGGAGAACCTACAGACAACGGGGTATTCTATGCACACAAAGGTTCAATGGCGTGTAAAGTAACTGCCACTGGGATTGCTGCACACAGTTCAATGCCATTTTTAGGGAAGAATGCAGTAGACACATTAGTACAGTTTATCAATCACTTAAATTCAAAATATGATGATATCAAACAGCATGACCTTCAACATGAGTTAGATGTTGCACCAATGGTAAACAAATTTATGAAGGGCACATTAAGCGAAGAAGAGGAGAACTTCGCATCAGGATTTACAATGATGGGTTCTATTATCAAGGGTGGCAAACAATTTAATTCTGTACCCGATGAAGTATCTATTGAATATAATGTAAGACCAGTACCCGAGTATAATAATGACTTTGTTAAAGATTTATTCCAACAAACGATTGATGAAGTAAGTCCTGAAGCATTGTCGTTTGAAGTCGTAAGTGATCATCGTCCCGTCACAAGTGATAAAGATAGTACTTTAATTCAAGTAATTACAGATGTAGCACCTCATTATGTGAGTAAAGAAGACGTCTTTGTTGCAGCATTCATAGGTACTACGGATGCTTCAAGTCTGTTGGGTGATAATCCTAATAATGTAGATCTTGCTATTGTTGGTCCAGGAATTACGATTATGGCCCATCAAGTGGATGAATATATTGAAAAGGACATGTATCTTAAATATATCGATATCTACAAAGACGTTGCAGTGAAGTACTTGGCTGAAAAGTAATTTTTGAATATAAAACGAGATGTAGCACGGACATTCATACCTTAGTTGGTTATAGATGTCTAATGCTACGTCTGTTTAGTTAGTGTATTTATTTGTGGTCCTGGGGTAAGACTAACATGTTAGTGACCGTAGTCTACCTTCCCTATAACGTTCACGTTGTTTTAATACCACCTGCGACGACAACTATGACAGCTTCCCCAATTAGCAAATGATTAACGTAAATCATTCTTTATGTCTGAAAATAAAGTCTCGATGTCTTCAATATCACTGATATTAGGTATGAATATCATCTCTTTCGCATTCCGATACGGCGATACTAATTCATATCCTTCTAGCTTTTCGAGGGAAGAATTTGAGGCTTTAACTAACAATCTATTATCCTACAAACCACCTATCACTTTGCCATCATAGTATACGAGATACTCCCCCATCATACTTCTCGTTTTGATTTTGCTTGAATTAATTTTATTTAAGAATGTTTCATGAAAAATTTTGTCTGTTGCCATTCATCATCTCCCCTTTATTCTATGGATACCCCGTAATTAAATAAATTGAGCAATTTTAGATTAAAATCATAGTTATTTTGATATTAAAAATATATAATAACGCTACTTATTAATGCCCACCCAGATTTTAATAATGAATCAACGTATACCGCCAAATTAAAAAATTTATTTCTAGATAAATATAAAACTACATTTCCAAACGAGGAAATTGAAGAATTAAATTTATATGATATTAATGTACCTCGTATCGAAGGTGATCAATTATTAAATGTTTGGAACAAGCAAAGTTTAGGCGAGTCCTTATCAGATGATGAAACAAAAATTGCTGATATGTCGGCATTCTTATTAAATCAATTTAAAGCTAACCATCGCATTGTCATTCTAACACCACTTCACAATTTCAATATCACATCTAGATTAAAAGACTACATCGACAACATTATGATTGCTAGAGAAACATTTAAATATACTGAGGATGGTTCTGTTGGCTTAATGACCGATGATTATAAAGCACTATTATTACAAGCAAGTGGTGGTGTCTATACAAATGACGACCGTTATACGCCACTTGAATTCTCATATTACTATTTAAAAGAAATGTTTAAAGAAATCATGGGATTTGATGAGTTTTACATCGCTCGTGCCTAAGGTACGTCAGTCTTACCTGAAGACGAAATCTTAGATGCTGCAAACAAGGATTTAAACAACGTATTCGATGCGTTTTACACACAAAAATAGATCCAATTACACATAAAGT
This sequence comes from Staphylococcus sp. HMSC062A01, assembly GCF_001836805.1. Lineage (NCBI taxonomy): Bacteria > Bacillati > Bacillota > Bacilli > Caryophanales > Staphylococcaceae > Staphylococcus > Staphylococcus sp. HMSC062A01. The sequence continues at coordinate 173,639 of NZ_KV830643.1, read as the reverse complement.
GAGCGGGATATTGACATTACCCTAGTTATGTCATCCCGCTCACTTTTTTAAATTTATTAAATTAATAAATCACTACACAATATTATCAATAATTTCTTTACGTAATTTACCTCTGATTTCAGCCATCGTATTTAAATTATATTTTTTATAATCTCCTGAGTTTAATCGGAACGCATGGACACCAATGACTTCATTTTTACTATTTAAGACTGCCCCACCAGAAGAACCTGGTTCAGCCATCATTTGATAATAGCCAATCGGGTTCACATTACGTGCAGGCATCGTATATTTCCCTTTTGAATGATACATTGTACCGGCAGGATCATTAGTCGGCTTACCATAATGGTACATGTGAATAGGCGTATTTGCTTTCATTGCTTTAATTGAACTTTCTGATGCAATCTTTCTTATCTTCATATACTTTGAAATATCTTCATACGTATACACTAGAGAAACATCACCATATTGCAACATTTGAACACCAAAGACTTCAAGTGTACGCACAATTTTAGATCCCTCTTGTAATATGTTGATACGCATATTTTGTGGTTGTGACGGTGTCAAAGGCTTATGCGCACTTTGATCATTTACAACATGATTTGCAGTTAGAATCGTATGCTTTCCAATTGCTGTACCAGTGCCATATGTTAATTGTTTTGCTTTTGGATTCCAATTATAAACTGTTGCGATATTGGCATCTTTCGCCTTAGCATGTTCAATGGTTACACCTTTGTTTCCTGATTTCTTCATAATTTTTAAGGCGTCATCAATACCTGATTCTTTCGTCGTTTGACCGAAATCACGTACATTATCACCACCAGGCACATTAGATGGCCAACGCTTAGGTGCTTGATTGTAATAATTCTTCTTCGTCGTTGATGATGCTTTTTTAGACGCTTTGACTGTTGTTTGTGCACTTGGTTTCGCAGTTTTAGACTTAGTTACAACTGCCACTTTCGTAGATGGTTTACTTGCCGATACTTTTGACGAAGTTGGCTTACTTTTTGTTTTAGTTGTTTGTGCTAATAACTGTGGCTTCACAGATTGTGCGCGCGTTACTTTTGATGCTTTTTGTGGTTTTTTATTTGTTGAGACAACTTTTTTGTTAACCTTAGTTGGTTGCTTTTGTTTTGAAAAGTTTTGCGATGAAGGTTTTACTTTAGTACTTTTTGGTGTCACATGTGTTGAAGTAACATGTGCTCGTTTAGAAGGTGCCATTGTCTTTTGTAACGAAGCTTGATTGCGATTTGTTACCTTAGACGGCGTTTGTACCTTAGTCTGCGTTGCTACAACTTTATCTTTAGATACATTTACTGACTTATTTTGTTGTTTAACGACAGGTTGTTGAGATGTTTGTTGTACATCTAATTTATCACTTTTAGTAGAAGCATTCGCTTCATTAAATTGAAAATGAAAAGATAAACACATCATTATCAGAAAGACAACTAATATAAGTGAATATCTCTTTAATGCTACCCCTTTGTTCACTATACTCATCCCTACTTTCATCATGTTTCAAATTAATAAATTTTTGCTTTAATTTATTATATACCTTAATCAATGTACACTACAATATTCATTTTTATAGTTTTTCAACTTTTAATAAATATTACAATTATATAATATCGAATTGTCATCACTTTAATTTATAACAATTTATTCACGCGTTCATAAATATACAAAAAGACAGCTAGTAGAATTTAATCTGCTAGCTGCCTATTTTTAATAAATATTAATGATTATTTAGATTTACTATCTTTTTGTTTTCTTTTTTGCAAATAAACGCCAAGTACAGGTGCCATTCCGACTATTATAAAGAATAGCGTATAAAATATAACATGCACCAATGTACCTAAAGACATTTCTAATACACTCCTCTAATACTATGATTCATTATCACCATAACATTAATCCCTGCCCAATTCTATCTTCCTTCTATAAGGAGGGAAGACTTACCTCTACTTATAAAGAAGACCTCATGACTATCATCACGAGGCCTTGATATGAAGCATTAATACCTTTTATCTTATATCGTATTATTCATTCTTAAGGGCTTTTTCAATCGCTTTAACGTTCTCTTTCATAAATGATTGATACGTATTTTTGTCGTCATCTTGTTGTTTCGTATGTGAGCCCATATTATAGAATTTAATTGTTTTTGCGTCAGTTTCTTTTCTAACTGTGTCGGCAACTTTGTTAGATACATTTTCTTCAGCTAAGATATATTTCACTTTATCTTCTTTAATTTGTTTAACAATATTTGTTAAATCTTTTTGGCTAGGTTCTTCAGCATTCATATTTTCGATACCTTCTTGTTTGAAGTTATATCTATCTGCTAAGTAACCAATAGAGTCATGTGAAATATAAACTGTTTTACCTTCGTTACCTTTAACTGCTTGTTTCATATCTTTATCGATGCCTTTTAAGTCTTTAACTAATTTATTATAGTTATCTTCATAGTAATCTTTATGTTTATTATCTTTCTTAACTAATTCATCTTTAATTTCTTTAGCGAATTTTTGACTGATCACAGGATCTAACCAGATATGAGGATCATACTTGCCATGATGATGGTGCTCATGTTCTTCGCCGTCTTCATGCTCTTCACCATGTTCATGCTCATGTTCGTGTTCTTCGCCTTTTAATAAGTCACTATTTTTATCTAATGTTGATTCTAAAGATAATGTTTTATCTTTATCATTAATGGCTTTGGCAATTTTCTTAGCTACGGGATCTAAATTATCACCTGTGTATACGAACAAATCTGATTTACCAATATCAACCATTTGTTTCTGACTTGGGTCATATGTATGTGGGTCTACTCCGTTTGGATAAACTGATTCAACATCAACATATTTACCACCGATTTGTTGCGCAAATGATTTAAGTGGATAAACAGTCGTTTTCACTTCTAACTTACCTTTATGATCAGATGATTTATCACTATCACCTTTGCCACATGCAGCTAGTGATAAGGTTAAAACAGCTACAAATAATAAAATAATACTTCTCTTAAACATGTATACATCTCCTAAATCAAAATCATTACGTTTTATTATTTACATTAATCCGTCTAATTGTCAATGCTAATTTTTAAAATTATTAATGTTAGACATCAAAAATGCATTTAATCCCCCCTTAATTTATTCATTTTTTGAAAATGTGTATCGATTTAGGTATACTTTTTAAATAGTAATAATTACGATTTGATTATTGATTTATTTCCCTACCTCAATAACACTGTAAAATCGTAACGCGGGTATCTCATTCAAAGTTAGGAGTTTATTATGGAAATCATTATTGTTGGAGGTTTCTTAGGCAGTGGCAAGACAACAACATTGAACCATCTAATTAAAGACGCATTGAATCATGATATAAAAACTGCATTAATTATTAATGAATTCGGAAAAATGAGTGTCGATAGTCAACTCATTCATCCAACTATTCCTATCAGTGAGATTGTAGAAGGCTGCATTTGCTGTGCTATGAAATCAAACGTTTCACAACAATTGCATGAAATATATTTAGAACATCAACCAGATCTTGTGTTTATAGAATGTAGTGGTATCGCTGAACCATTGGCCGTTGTTGACGCCTGTCTAACCCCTGTACTAGCTCCAATTACCACTATTAGAAGTATGCTCGGCATCATTGATGCAAAGTTGTACGAGAAGATAGAAACATACCCTAGAGATATTCAAGCGTTATTCTATGAACAGTTAAGTCATTGTTCTACATTATTTGTGAATAAGATTGATATCGCTGATTTTAATCAAATCGCTTGCTTATTAAGACATCTAGAGGTCATTAATGGAGACGCAAACATACAAGTAGGACAATGGGGAGAATTAACGTTAAACACATTGTTAAACGTGAAACATTTAGATGCTAAACAAAGAGGTACACTCCATCACGCCATCAATCATCAGTTGATAGATACGCCTCGCTCACAAACAAAAGCAGATTTCATTGAAAGGTTAACCCAACTCCCACAACAAGTATACCGTGTGAAAGGATTTTTGCGTTTTACAGATAGTAAATTGATACATTTAGTTCAATACGCTGAAGGAGAAATCGAATTAACACCGATTCAATTCAAATCAGATGTTCCTTTGTATTTGGTAGCTATTGGAAAACACTTAGATGATATCGAGTTGGTATTATAAAACTAAAAGCACCCAACAGGTCATTTAATGTTGGATGCTTTTAAAAAATTTATTAAACATATCTTAATTATGAACGGATAATAATGCCTTTATCCGTTGTTTCAATGGTTGCGTCTTTCGGAGCTTTAATCATTTTCCAAACCCAATAGAAATCACCAGCGCAACATCCTGCATGAAATGTGGCAAAGAAGAAAAAGAGTCCTCGTGGAAACCATCCTAAAAATAAAGTCACTATAAATAGCATTGTGATGATGACAAACGGTGCGATACTACTAATTAAAAACGTAAGCGGTGTAAACGTCCCACCTGGTATTGCACAATAAATCATACCGTTACCTGCCCCAAAATAAACTTTATTTTCAGGTGAAAAGAGTTTGAAAAATACCCCGTGAATACACTCGTGCACAGCAAACATAAGTACGATCAGAATAATCACGAATAATGCATTAACTAACAAGGAATCAAAAAATTTCGGTGTATCTGAGAACTTCATAATAATATAAAAAATGATGCCGAAAACAACAAAGCTAATATAAGAATATATAGCTAGTTTATTCGCTAATTTTTTATCTTCTAACAAGTTAATTTCTTCCAAAGATAACGCCCTTTATGAAAGTTTTTGTTACTACTATCGTAATATGATTTCGTGAAGTTCACAATGCATCATTGTTTCATTTTTGATTTATTTTACTTTTAACTTTAAAGAAGCACTCTTATTATTCGCTTTATCTTTGGCATACATAACGAGTGTTGTTCCTTTTTTATGTGGTCTTATATTAATCGTAGGTTCTGTTGCAAAGTTAAAATTATATGCACATCTATACAAAACTATAAAAGCAAATATTGTTTTAACAGTAAAGAGTTTTGTCATCTTCATTCCTCTTGTTTAAATATAACTAAAGCCAGAATGAATAGTGTGTATACAATGTATCAATACAAGATACTGTCTATGAAATTTCATACATGATGACTTTATAACAACTTTACTCAACAATGTTTTTCAAATCACTATCACTCATGACTTATCATAATAAAAATAAAGCATCCTTCACTTTGCGATGAGGGATGCTTTATGAATTTTCACATTAAAAATGAAACTGCAGACTATTCTTTTTTATTCAATTCTTTATCAAGTTTTACAAGTGTTGGTTTAGGAATATGAATGCCTTCTTCACTAAAGTATTGTATGACCTCTTTACGAAGCAAACGTTGTCCTGGAAAATGCATTCCGGGCTTAACATGTGCTAAAAGTTTAATCACCATTTCATTGCCATCAACACTATCTAAACCAAGTAATTCTGGTGCGGATACAAATATGTCATATTTATTCTTTAATGTAGGTAAAAATCTTAATAATTTCTCTTCTATTACTTTATAATTCTCATTTGGAGAAATCGGTATCATCACAATAGGTGAAACATCTGTAGCAGAATAATTGACTATTTCACTAATCATACCATTAGGTAATGTATAAATTTCTCCAGTATCTGATTGTATACGTGTTGATCTTAAACCAATCGTTTTAACTGTACCTTCAGCAATTGTTACCCCAGATGCATTAATTTGAACATAATCACTCACATCAAACTGTCCTTCAAATATAATAAAGAAACCAGTAATAATGTCTTTTACAATTGTTTGTGCTCCGAAACCAACGGCAACACCAACAACTCCAGCTCCTGCTAAAATTGCTGATACACTAATACCGAAACGTGAAAGTATTGACGTAAGGACAATAAACCATACGACATAACTTATTAAATTTTGAATCAATGTGGATAGTGTTTCACTTCTCTTAATTTTATGACGGTTCTTTTTCTTTTCATTAACGTTGAAAAATTTAGTAACTAACTTTCTTGATATCGCAATTACAATTATACCCATCAAGATATAAGCAAGTATAATTAAAAGATTAACCAAAAGAGTTTGATAGAACTCTATTTTCATCATTGGCTCAAATAGTTTATATAATGTGTCCTTAAACTGACTCATAATAACAACATGACCTCCTATTGTTAAAACAATCAATATTTTCAATGTACAAATCTTTATAGATAATGAGCAGTAAGTCATTTCTAAATATAACACTTATAAATAAACAAAGCACCCTTCATTTTGTGATGAAGGATGCTTTATGAATTTCCATATAAAAAATTATCTTAGGACTACTGATTATTTTCAGTCACTTCCAGGTGTAATCATAAAACCATCCATCGAATAACCTTTGCCATTTTTTCAAACTTTTATTATTCGCATTTTCTATTTCATAACTGATTTTGGATATTGAGCTGGTTTCTTTAGAATTACCTTTTATATTATCAGGTGTTATTTGATAATCTGTTTGACTCATGATTCATCATCCTCGCTAGGAGTGAATTGTACTGCATCTGTAAAAAATATATCCTCTTCTTTATTTTCTGCAAAAGTAAATTCTAAATTTTTAGAACCTACGGATGATTCTTTTAAGTCGCCATCCCCTTTTAACAATAACTTAGGGGTTTGATTGGTTGGAATATCATATCTTTTTCTTAATTGTTTCACGTTATAGTCATTATTATTCAGTTGATATTTCGCAGAATAACTAGGAATATTAGGATTGTATGAAATATCCCCGTTTTTATAATCATTAATATCTTTAAAGTTGGCATATTGTACAAAAAATTTGAAGTTTTCTATTTCTTTTTTTAGTTTGTCATTAGGTATCGGCTTCGTTGGAATAATTTGATTGTGTTCCATTTTTACAGGATATCTCTTTTCATCATCTTTTAGTCTACCTTTACTGTCATCTGTTGTTTTCCTCACGTAATAATAACCTTTAGTTGTTCTAGTATTGCGATTAATATATAGAAACATACCTCTAGTTTCCTTGTACTTACCTTTTGGTTCAATTGTCATGATAGATTCAACTATCCATGTCCCTTTATCCTTTTTATCAAACTCTTCATCACGATAACCCTCTTTATCATAAATTGATAAACATTATATAAATCAACTTCTTAAACATCTACATATTACCCAACAATGAACATATAATACATTTAAGATGGAATTCAAATTTTATTTTACTTTCATAAATAAAACCCGCCTCACTTACGATGCTTTTTTTACGGTACTTTTTTAATACTAGTCTAATCTTATGACGGCCGGTTCAATATTGAAATGTAGCATAGCCCTGCCCTTTATATTTAATTTCGTATGGCATTTTAGTAGAGAGATATTGAAATTTAGATTTTTCTTTATCAAAGTATTTCACTTTAATTGTTAAATCATTACTGTAAGAAAATGGCTCTCCATTTTTCATTCTATATGAAGCATGTATAAATTCTCTCAAAATGAACGAAGGTAGTTTTACTTTTAAAACTTCATCAGGTTTAATGTAATTGAACTTTAATTTGGAACCCAAATACCCTTGAAAATCCTTAATTATTGGTTACATAGGAAATCCCAACGTTAGAAAAGCAGGAGTGCAATCTGAGTGAACTATAACCCGAATAATGGACAGTTAATAAAAAACATCCATTATTCGAGTTTTTCTGTGCCCACTCAATGATCTTCTTTATAATGAAACAAAGTATTGGAACGGAGGCAGCTTATGGCACAGCATTTTTCAGCATTTGAAATGAAGCAGTTAGAAAAGAATCCAAATATTCTCAGAGTCTCAGAGCGCTCGATCACTTATCATCCGGAATTCAAGAAGGTGGCTGTCCAAACCTATCTTTCAGGGGGCACACCGGTGCGGATATTCATTGACCATGGATTTGACCTGGCGATTATCGGAAAAGAACAGCCGGACCGGTCCCTCAGCCGGTGGCGAAAAACATATGAAAAGCATGGTGAGGTCGGACTGAAAAATGATTCCCGGGGCAGAGGGGCCACAGGACGGCCATCCGACACGGCGCGCTCAGCAGCAGAAAAAATTAAAGCGGGCTGAAGCACGGATCAAATATTTAGAGGCAGAAAATGAATTTCTAAAAAGCTCGAAACACGCGAAAGGCAGGCGAAGCATCAGAGACGAGACTAAAACCGTCTGAAGTATATGAACTGATCGAACAATTCCATCGCAAGCATCCACTTAAAAATATGGTATCCCACCTATGTAAGCTCTCTGGTGTCAGCCGAAGTGGTTATTACGCGTATTTAAAAGGAGAGGCAGGCAAATGAGAATGAAAAATGACGACAAAGACGCGGCATTGATTGAAAAGATTTTTGATGCAGAAAAGGGAAAAATCGGTGCACTACAAATCAAACTGTTTTTGGAGAACGATTACGGCATCATCATGAACCACAAAAAGATACGGCGATTGATGAAAAAATATCATTTAACCGCAACAATCAGACAAGCCAAACCGTACAGGCATATGTTGAAAGCGACGAAGGTGCACAGCACAAGCAAGAATTTGTTGGGCCGGACATTCGATCAAAATGAACTGGGCAAAGTGTATCTGACCGACATCACTTACATTTACTATGGAAACGGCCAAAAAGCATATATCTCCTGCGTCAAAGACAGTATAACGAAAGAAATCATTACCCATGTCGTCTCACGCTCTCTAAAGATGGATATCGTCTATCGCATCCTCAAACAGCTGAATGAAACCGTAGAATTGTTTCATCCGGAAGCAATGATATATTCCGATCAGGGCATCCATTATACCCACCCCGAGTTCCAGAACAGAGTCAAACAACTGGGTCTCCGCCAATCCATGTCCCGTCGGGGAAACTGCTGGGATAATGCCCCTATGGAATCCTTCTTTGGTCATTTTAAGGATATGGTGGACCATAAAGCGTGCCAGTTCTTTAAAGAACTGAAGCATACAGTTGGTAATTATATCAATAAGTATAATAATGAAAGATATCAGTGGTGATTAAAAAAGATGACCCCGGTACAATACCGAGGTCATCTACTCGCAGCATGACGCTTTTTTTAATTGTCTAAATTATGGGTTACAGTTCAATGTTTGGTCTATTATTTTATTTTTAATAGTAATTATCGGCGTCACATTATATGTATATTTCAGATCTAGAAGTGTAAATAAAAACAGTGCATCCGGATATTTTATGGGCGGACACAGCCTGGCCGGTTTAGCTGTAGCTTCTACAATAATCATGAAAACTTATCAACCGAACAGCTCGTCGGACAAAATGGCCAGAGCTTTGTTGCAGGTATGGAAGTTATGGAATGAGAAGTAACAGCAACAGTAGCAGTAGTGCTTTTGTGCTGGGTGTTTTTGCCTAAGTATTTAAAATACGGAATCATCACGATTTCAGAATTTATTGAAATGCGTTACGATGTTTTTACTAAAAGACTCGTATCACTTTTATTTATATTCACGTATATAGTATCGTTCCTGCCGGTTGTTTTATATTCGGAATCACTGGTGTTTAATCAGTTATTCAAGGTCAGCGAATCTCTGAATGTGAGCGATAATACTGCAGTTATTATTATCGCAGCGGTAATCGGCGCTGTCGGTATACTGTATTTATTTATCGGCGGACTGTCACTCAGTGCCTACAGTGATACGCTGTACGGCATCAGCCTAATATTCGGCGGCTTGCTTGTCACAGTGCTTGCGTTTAAATATTTAGGAGATGAAAGCTATCTGCATGGCTTCGACCACATTGTTAAAGAAACTCCTAAGAAATTAAACGGCTGGGGTGCAGTAGATTCAACGATTGTACCGTGGCCGACCCTGATGTTCGGGATGTTCTTTAATAACTTGTTTTTCTGGTGTACAAACCAGATGATTGTGCAAAAAGCACTGGCTGCGAAAATCTTAAAAGAAGCGCAGAAAGGCGCAATATACTTAAGCATATTTAAAATATTCAGTGCACTTTTCTTATTACTTCCGGGTATTATTGTATTTAACATATTCCATGGAGATGTATGGAGTACAGCTGATAATGCATATCCGATGCTGATTAATACACTCTTACCTGAATGGGCCTTAGGTATCTTCGGTGCGATTATTTTCAGAGTCATATTGAGTTCATTTGTCGGGGCACTCAACAGTACGGTGACCTTGTTCTCACTCGACTTTTACAAATCATTTATAAATAAAAAAGTCTCAGGCAGAAGATTAGCAGTAGTGGGAAGAATCACAACTATAATTGTAGGTGTAATAGTAGTGATACTTGCACCGGTTATTTCGCTTTTCTCGTCAGGACTGTATGCGGTGGTGCAACAGTTTAACGGTATATACAGTCTGCCTGTTCTGATCCTTGTTGTAGTCGGATTCTTTGCGAAGAAGACATCGAAACTTGGTGCGAAAGTGACCTTTATTACACATATAGTTTTGTATACATCGACAAACCTACTGTTAAGGGATGTACATTATTTATATATACTGAGCGTACTCTTCTTTATAGACCTTGCTGAATTGCTGATATTTAACAAACTGTATCCATCGAATGAATTTGATTTAAGCAAAGACTTCTCAAAAGTGGATATGACACCTTGGAAATACAGATATGTCGCAGGAATTGCAGTCCTTGCAGTTGTTGTCGTCAGTTATATAATATTCTCACCGCTCGGAGTAGCGACGTAGAAATGAAAGAACGGATGAAAATCCGTTCTTTTTTATTTTAGTGTAATTGTCAATTTTACGTAGAGTTTAAACTGTAATTGAAAATATCTGTAAACCCACATATAATAAGTGGTATGATATTAGTATGCATTTCAAGTTTAACAACGGAGGTTACAAATGAAAAACACTAGAAAGAAACCTTTAATAGGCATGCTTAGACATTTTGAAAATCCAAATACAATGGCTAAAGCAGCAGCTTTGTCTGCCGAAATGTTAGATTGTGATTTCTTCTTTTTTAATCCAAAAGATGTAGACATAAATCATAAAAATATAAATGGATTGTTTTTAAAGAATGGAGAATGGATCAGAATGGTAACTGAATTTCCGGATGTCATTGATAATTCGCCTTCAAAGAAAATATCGAAAAATATTTATCAAGAACTTGAAAAAACGATTCCGTTTACTATGCACAGAATAGGAAACAAAGATTTCGTGAACAAAAGGCTGATTAATGAAAGATATGCAGAGTTAGTAATCCCTTATAGAGATTTGAAAAATATCAATGATGTTAAGGAAATGCTGAGTGTACACTCGAGAATAATTATAAAACCTTCCGGCGGAAACCGCGGTAAAGGAATTATTTATATAGAAAAGAAAGATGATAAATATACAATAAGGGCCGCCGAAAATATAAATACATATAATGAAACAGAAGTTGAAAAATACATATATAAACTTACAAATAAAAATTATATTGTTCAGAAGTATATTTCTTCAGTGACTAAATCAAGTCTTCCTTTTGATATACGGATTCATGTAAGACGGGGAGAAGGGGGTAATTGGCAAAGTGTAAAAATTTATCCTCGAATTGGAAGCGGCAGAAGTGTTGAAAGTAATCTCAGTCAGGGAGGATCAATTGCAAAAATTGTCCCATTCCTTAAATACAACTTTGCTGAAAAATGGAAAGTGATACTCGACGAATTAAGAAAACTTGCTAAAGAATTTCCAGTATATTTTCAAAAGGGATATGATTATGAGTTAGATGCTTTAGGTTTAGATATTGGTATTGATGAAAATGGGAAGCTTTGGCTATTTGAAGTCAACTCATTTCCAGGATGTACAATGTTTGAGCTTGACGCTCAGGAAGTTGCCATGAAGTATGCGAAATATTTAGCATTGCAAGAAGAAAATAAGTTAACGGTAAATCAGATTGTAAAAAATGAAAATAAGAAACCGGTTATTGCTATGTTGTCACCGTCTAAAGGTATCAGCAAATTAAAAATGGCATGTGTCGCTGCAGCAAGTATGTATAATTGTGAGTTTTTCTATTTCACACCTGATGACATTGATTATGGAAATAAAATAATTCATGGAAAAACATACATAAATCATAAATGGGAAACTAAAGAATATTCATATATCCAAGATATTGATGTTGTATATGATCGTATTCGACTGGTGGGAAGAAAAAAATATAAGAAAATCTATGATACTTTGAGTCACATCCCTTTAACTCATAATGCATTTGGAGGTTCTTTAAATAAAATTGAGGTGTATGACAAATTTAAAGAAGAAGGTTCTTTAGCAGAATATATAATTCCTTATATTTATTATCAAAATACCAATGAAACAATTAAATTTATTAAAAAATATAAGAAGATTATCATAAAGCCCCAGATTGGTCTGATGGGTAATGATTTATATTATATTGAATTAAGTGACAAAAACTACAGAATTGTATATAAAAATAAAGAATTAAGTATGAATCAAGAAGAATTTGAACAATGGCTGAATAAAACTGTAGATAAGAATGCTTATGTTGTCCAGAAGTATATTATGAGTCGTACTAAGGATTATCAAGCATTTGATATCAGATCGCATCTAATGCGGAACTACAATAATAAGTGGGAAATCGTTGTGATTTTACCGAGAATTGGGATTGAATTTGAGAAAATGACGCCAATGAAACTGGGAGGTTATACAGGACTGTGGGAAGGTTTCATAAAGCGTAATTATGGCGATGAAAATTACGAAACTATTAATAAAAAAATGCGCTGGTTATCTAGAAGATTCACTGACTTATTTGAAGAATTATTTAAGACGAAAATAAGTGAGATAGGAATAGATTTTGCAATTGATGAGAATGGACATATCTATCTTTTAGAACTCAATTTAAGAAGACCAGGATTTCTCTATTATGAATTTGATGTTGCAAAAAGAGCAATCGGTTATGCAAAATATTTGTCTGAGATTAATAAAAAATAGTATGACAATTAATTTCTACTGAAAGAAAACTGAAATAATGGATTTACACTTAATAAATGAACTTAGCAATAAAGAAATTCATCAATCTTCTCATGGCACTGCCTGTCATTTTTGAGACAATAATAAAACACCCTCTAAACAGCCTTTTGACGGTATTGTACTGGCAACTGGCTGTTTAGTTTCTTTTGAATACGGATATGGTTATAATAGTCAATATACTCTTCGAAAATTTGTATTACACAAGCATTTGTTGTGCGATAGATTTCGTCGAGGTATAACATTTCAGACTTTAGCGAGGAGTGAAACGTTTCGATGAGGAAATTATCAGCGGGCGTGCCTTTACGGGACATACTCATGGTAATTCCTTTCTTTTTGACTGTTTTTTGATAAGCATAAGACGTATAAACAGAACTTTGATCACTATGAAGAATACAGCCCTCTGATAGCTCTGCTATTTGATTTAGGGTATCCAATACGAAGGCTGTATCTTGTGTGGATCCAATAGTGTAGGCCACGATTTCACCATTGCATAGATCCTTTATACTCGAAAGATACATCATAGATTGACCAAAAGGCAAGTACGTAATATCAGTCACTAATCTTTCGAGAGGCTGTATAGCCGTGAAATCACGTGATACGATATTGGGTGCTACATATACAGGTTGTCCTGTTCGCTTGCGTTTTTTCAATTTAACACGGCACTGCCAACCGTTCTTCTGCATGACACGTTGTACCCTTTTCTCACTTACACCAGGGTATAGACTGGCAATCATTCGATAGCCATAATGAAATTTATTCTTTTTACACAAGTCGCCAATCTGTTGGTCTCGTTCTTCTTTTTGTGTGTGCTGATTAGCTGTTTTACGCCAACGATAGTATGTAAATCGGGCTACTCCTAAGTGCAGGCACACTTTACTTACCGTCATTACTTCTTTTAACTCTTCTACTAGCTGATAACTGAACCACTACTTTTGGTACCACGTCCTCTCCAAGTCTCTGTACTTTTTTAAAATATCTACCTGTTGTCGCAAATACCGATTTTCTGCTTGAAGTTCAGCTGTTTCACTTTCATTTTCTGGTACTTTCCATACGTGTATTGCTTTCCAACAGGCTTTTGGAAGCGATGAAGTTCGCCATTACGATACCATTTCATCCATGTTTTGAGTTGCGTTACATTACGGATGCATAGTTCTTCCATTACTTGCTTCACAGGAACACCGGCCAATCTCATTTCAATAGCTTTCATTTTCACTTCTGCTGGATAACTTACTCTCGTCGCCATAGAAAAAACACCTCCAAATTGATTTCATAAGGTTCTATACCCTATTTTCAACGAAAGGTGTTTTTATTTGTCTCATTTTTTTAGGTCAGTTCCTATTGTGCTGCACCCCTAAAGTTGGACACTAAACCCAACTTTAGGGGTGTTTTTGTATGAAAAATAAAAAGCCTAGCTTTGAATTTAAGGTAAAGTAGTTAATGAATATTTAAACAAAGCAGGAGGATATAAATTTTTAGGTAAAAAGCATAATGTGAATAGATCGCTTATTCAAACATGGGTTGGACAATATAAAACATATGTCTAAGAAAGAAAATAGCCAAAAACAAGTATCGAAGAGTAAACTGCTGAATGAAACAAAACGCGAAGAGTTAGAACATCTAAGAGAAGAACTAAGGTCAAAGGCAAGAAATTATATCTATCAACAATTATGGACTGTTATAACTCTGAAATTATCACATATAAGGTCAGTCGTTCACCGAACTTAGATATCACGATTCAACCGTTAAAACAGGCGTTTGAACGACATCGAAATGATTTAAATCAATTAATGGTTCACTCGGATCAAGGATTTCATTATCAGTATAGTAGTTGGGGAAATACCATAACAGAATTTGGTGCGACAACGAGCATGTCACGTAAAGGGAACTGTTTAGATAATTCACCGACGGAGAACTTCTTTGGAATATTATGTTTTATGGAGAAGTCTTCAAGACATATGAAGCATTAGAAATCGCAGTACATGAATATATTAGATACTATAATAAAGATAGAATTGAGCTAAAATTAAAAGGCATGTCTCCTGATGAATTCGGAAAACATACCTTACAATCTGCTTAATTCTAAAAGTGCAACTTTTGGGTAGCACATCATATAGTCGTCTGTTTTTAAATAAGGACCTTTATTAAACTTTACAACAAAAAAACTTACTATCGATGATACGCTTCTGCGTATCAGTTAATGATGCGGTTTTTAATTATATAATTTCAATTAATAAGGTAATGAACAATTTTTTGATAAATGTTATTCTTCTAAAATTCTTTTTAATTTACACACTAAAAAAATATTCTCCTTAACAATAATAAGTTATTTAAATTATTGATTAAGAAGAATATTTTTTATATTTATTTATTTCTCAATTTAGAACTAGATTTTTAGCGTGCTTCCAGTTCATTTCCTGTCATCCATTTATGATTTTTTACCATTTTATCGTTTTCAGTCGATTTATAATCAACTACATAAACAGTTGTCTTGTTTACATCATCTATTTTTGCTTCTGCACCTTTCATTCCAGGCATATGGTCAGCTTCTAATTTCACTGTATCACCTTTCTTAAATCCATTTTCTGGAGCATCGGCAACCTCTTCATTAACAACCCATTTATGATTACTTACCTTTTCATCCCCGTTGGTAGGTGTATAGCTTACGACATAAGCATATGTTTCATAAGCGCCTTTAACAGTAGCTTTTGCGTTTTTCATACCTGGCATGTGTCCTGCTGTGATAGTAACTTTGTCACCTTTTTTAAATTTACTATCATCTGTACTTGTCATATCGTCTGGAACTTTACTTTCACTTTTGTGTTCCATATGTTCTTCTTGTTTTTGATCTTTAGTATTTTTATCTTCTTCCTTTCCATCTGAACAAGCTGACAATACTAATCCTGATGCTAATATAATAAACCCTAATTTTTTATACATATTTAAAATTCCTTATTTATTATTTTGTTACTTTTACTTGTCCCATCATACCGCTATCTTCATGTTCAAGGATATGACAATGAAACATGAATATTCCGGTGTTTTTAAAAACAACTTCGATTTTGGCTTTTTGACCAGGTTCCAAAGATATAACGTCTTTTTTACCTTTCATATCTTTTGGAGGTGCCTTCCCATCTACTGAAACAACTTTAAATTGAGTACCGTGAATATGGAATGGGTGCTTCATTCCCCCCATTTTGTCTTTAACGTTTTCAATTTCCCAAATTTCCTTTTTATCTTTCTTTTGCGTTAAATCTATTCTATTAGGATCAAATTTTTTGCCATTAATAGTGACCTTATCATCCATACCTTCTAGTTTTATTCTCTTATCTATTTTGGTAGTTATTTCCTTATTATCACTTTTTTCTTTGTTATTTATTGGTAAAATCACAGTATTATCATTATCGACAAGGTTGACTTTACCATTTTTTAATTTAGATAAATCGACAATTATCTCCTTTCTTTCAGAGGGAGCTAAATTTATCTCTTTTAACTGCTGAGGTTTGTCTAAAAATCCCCCATCTGAAGCAATGTATTCAAAACTTTTATTATTACTTAATTTAAGATTTAAATCTCGAGCGTTAGAACCATTTAAAAGTCTTAAACGAACTTTTCCTTCTTTTGTTGTTAATTTAGGATTTACTTTCCCATTAACAATTACTGTATCACCTTGAGTACCATCTATATCTTTTGTTTCTGAATAATCTAATTTTTTTGATATAAACGTTTTATCCTGAATGATTATAGGTAAATCATTTTTTCCATACTCATTAGGATAATTATGATTTTTACCGTCCTCTATATATAATAGACCAGATAGTCCATTGTAAACTTGTTTAGCAGTATTTGGAGAAGGATGAGGATGATACCATAATGTAGCAGCTTCTTGTTTGACTTCAAATTTAATTATTTTTTCTTCACCTGGTTTTATAACTTGAGAAGGACCGCCATCTACTTTTCCATCAATTTCAAGACCGTGCCAATGAAATGTCGTATTTTCGTCTAAATTATTAACTAACTTAATTTTTACTTTTTCACCTCTTTTAAGTTTCAGAGTTGGTCCGAGCAGATT
This sequence comes from Staphylococcus sp. HMSC062A01, assembly GCF_001836805.1. Taxonomy (NCBI): domain Bacteria; kingdom Bacillati; phylum Bacillota; class Bacilli; order Caryophanales; family Staphylococcaceae; genus Staphylococcus; species Staphylococcus sp. HMSC062A01. The sequence continues at coordinate 156,576 of NZ_KV830643.1, read as the reverse complement.
TCCATTATATCCTAAAGTTTCAGAAAAATTATCTTTATAAAATTCTGTCTTTCCCTCCTGTGCATTTAATGTATAATTCTCATATCCATTTTTATCTTTTTCAGATTTTAAAATTTCCGGAAAAATTATTTCATTTATTCCTTTTGAGGAATTTAATTTTTTTCTTTCATCGTGTCCTTCCATATCCATTTCATCATTTTGTTTTTGTTTATCTTCTTCCATATTCATATTGTGCATACTTTCTGCCAATACATTATGAGGTCTTATAAGTAATATTGAAAACAAAATAATAAAAATCGTAAATATATTTTTACTCATAGATTTGTATTCCCCTTTTATTTTAATTTTAATGTAAAAGCATTAATTGCTACGATGACTGTACTTAAAGACATCAGTATTGCACCTATAGCTGGTGATAATATTAAACCAATAAAAGCTAATAGACCGGCGGCAAGAGGGACTGCTACAATGTTATATCCAGCACCCCACCATAAGTTTTGCACCATTTTTCTCATAGTATTATTTGAAAGGGTCAAGAAATGAATAATATCTGATGGATTACTTTTAACAAGTATGATATCACCTGAATCCACTGCAACATCTGTGCCTGCACCAATTGCTATACCAATATCGGCTCTTATAAGACTCGGCGCATCGTTGATACCGTCTCCAACCATCATGACTTTTTTACCGTCACTTTGATAATCTTTTATAATGCTTTCCTTATCTTCTGGCATGAGTTGTGCGTGGACATCACTAATACCTAATTCTTTTGCGACAGCGTGTGCCACTTCGTTATTGTCACCTGTAAGCATGACTGGTGTAATATTTCTTGACAGTAAATCAGCTACCATTTGTTTTGAGCTTTCTTTAATTTGATCTCCTTGAGCAATCATACCAATGACTTGTTGATCCTCAATTAAATAGCTGATTGAATTACCTTGTTGAGCTAATTTAGTAAACAAGTCATTGTCATAATTAAGTTTATGTTTATCAAGATAAGAGACATTTGTTATTTTATATGTTTTATCATCAATTAGACCTTCTAATCCGACACCTGGAATATTATTAACGTTTTGTGGATTAGTAAATGAAACATTTTTACTTTTCGCAAAATCAACAATACTTATAGCTAATGGGTGATTAGATTGACTTTCTAATGAGGCAAAAAGGCTTAATATAGTATCATTGCTTAATCCTTCTTTAAAACTTTCATAATGATTCACAGAAAAGTTACCCTCAGTTAAAGTACCAGTTTTATCCATCATTACATAATCGATATGTTGAGCTATTTCTACAGACTCTCTATTTTTAATAATTAAACCATTATGTGCACCAATTGAAGTAGAACGTGCAGTGACTAAAGGTATTGCCAATCCTAAAGCATGTGGACAAGCAATGACTAACACAGTTACAAGACGTTCGAGTGCAAAATCAACATCATTTTGAATGAGCATCCAGACAATAAAAGAAATCACGCCAACAATTACAGCAAAGTAGAATAAATAACCCGCTACTTTATCAGATAACAATTCAGCACTAGATTTATCATTTTGTGCTTGATTAACAAGTCCCATAACTTGAGAAAGATATCCATCTTCTCCCACAGCTGTAACCTTGACTTGTATTGTTCCAGACCCATTAATAGAACCCCCGATGACGTTGTCATTTTGATTTTTTTGTACTTTTTTAGATTCTCCAGTGACTAGGGATTCATCTATAGATGTTTGTCCTTGAACGATAACACCATCTGTTGGAATGCTTTCTCCGGCTTTTACTTCGACGATATCATCAGTCATGATGTCTGATATTTTAACTTCTTCGCGTTGGCCATTATCCATAACTTTAATAGCACTATTAGGTAACAGTTCTGCCATTTTCTTTAAAGCATCTCCAGCATTTCCGACAGCATTCATTTCTATCCAATGTCCTAATAGCATAATTAAAATTAAGGTTGCTAATTCCCAGAAAAAGTCCATTGTATGACCAGTTGCACTACTAAAGTTATTCATATAAAAAGCATACAAGCTATAAATATAAGCTACTGAAATACCTAGGGCAACTAAGGTCATCATACCTGGTTTTTTTGTAGCAATTTCATCTTTACCACCAGACAAGAACGGTTTACCACCATAAAAGAATAAAATTGTACTTAATATTAACACTACCCATTCAGAACCTGGAAATGTGAATTGAAAAGGTAAGTTAACACCCATCAGTGGCGATAAAAGAATGATAGGTATTGCAAAAATTAATGAAACAAAAAACTTAACTTTAAAATTTCCATGATGATGTGCATGGCCACTATGATGATGTGAGGCATGGTTATCATGATGCATTTGATTGGAATGATTCATGTGATTTTGATGATTATGCTCTTCACCATTATTATTCAAATTAACCCCTCCTGATGAAAATGTTATAGTAAAGTTACTTATACTATAACACATACCCCCCCGCGGTATAAATAGATTTGATTTATCTCCATTTATGGATTTATTTATATCATTCCGAAAATGATGTCTACACGTCCTACAATAGACCTTGTCATCGATGTTTAAAACAAGATTTTAATTAAACGATTTCATCTGAACTATCGCATGACAATACATTCTGACCAATGTTAGCATTAGCAAATTTTCCTTAACTGAAACGAAAGAACGACAAATTCCATACTATTACATTGGAATTTGTCGTTCGCTTATATGTTATAAGCATATATTTTACAGACTTCTAAATTAATTGTTACAACAATTATTATTATCCTGCTGTTCTTTTTCATTCTTCTCTGTTTTTTCTTCAATTTTTACAGAACAACATGATTGATCCTGAGGTTTCATTTTATTTAATACATCTTTGATTCCCATTAACTCACCCCCTTTAAATAATGATGTTCACTATCAAACCTGTAACAATAGCCACAACTAAAATTGCGATAACGAATGAGACTACAAATTTTTTCTCGAATAATTTCGATAATAATACAACTTCCGGAATACTTGCACCAGCACCACCAATGATCAACGCAACTACTGTTCCTAAAGGCATCCCTTTTGATACTAATGCCTCAGCTATGGGTAACATTGTTTCAGGTCTAATATACATTGGAATGCCTATAACAGATGCAATGAATACAGATATAACGCCATCACCACTTGCGTATTTTGTAATAAATGTTTCGGGTACAAATCCATATATGAACGCTCCAATAAACACACCAATCAATAGGTAAGGAAGCATTGGATATAAAAATGCCCACGCATCATTTAATGCTTGTTTAAAACGAGATCCATGTTTATTAGCAAAAAATCCATCGCCTTTAACATTTACGCCTTTATAACTTTCAGCTAAATTCATTTTTGAAAATACTAAACCAGTTAAAATACTAAAAATAGCTAGTACTACAAAATAAACGACTGCAACTTTCCAACCTAATAAAGCCCATAACATAAACACCATTAATGGATTCATTAATGGTGAAGCAATTAAGAAACTCATTGCTGGACCAAAAGGTACTTTAGAGTTTAATAGACCTGCGAGTATAGGAATTGTAGAACAAGAACAAAATGGGGTCATAGCACCAAACACCGTCCCCAACATATAACTAATTGCTTGATTAGGCTTGCTCAAAAGTCTTTTGATTTTTTCTTCCGAAACTACTTGTTGAATTAAACTTACAATAAAGCTCACGATGATGAATAGTATTAATAATTCAAAAAACAACATTAAAAATGTTTTTATGAATTCTATAATTGAGTCTAACATCAGTATAACGCCTCCGAATTTATTTAATCAACTTTTTTTGATTTATTAATCAAAAAAAGTTGATGTATATTGTATTAGAAGAAGACACTTATAGTATCTTACAACAAGTATCTTCATTCAAAACTACCTGTATTTGTTGTTCATTAATTTTGTAATAATTCCATGTCCCATGCTTTTCAGCACTCAGTATATTAGCATCTACTAATTTTTTTAAATGATACGAAAGTTTAGATTGCTTTAACTCTAAAATTTCTTCTAAATCACAAACACATAAAGATTTTGAATCGCTTTGACGTATTGAATGTAGTATTTTTAATCTGATTTTATCGGCAAGTGCATTAAACATATTTTCATAAAAGTCAAATTGTTGATCTTCACTCATATCAGTCTTTGCTTTAATAACTTCCATAAAAGACCATCCTTTTTATAATATTTCATTGAGTTTATATTATCTTTATTTCAATTCTTGAATTGCTTGTTTATAGTTATTTTTTGTTGATTCTCCATACTGATTAATGTTCCCTTTAAAGAACTCCTTCTCCATATATATTGTAGCTTCTTTTAAATTGATTTCTCTTGATAGCATAACAAGATTTAAATAACTTACAAAGTAACCAACAGTTAAAGTACTTGCATGGTTTACTCGCAATCAAGCACACCTCCTTTTTATCAAAGCAGTTTTATATCATTCAATACATCAATTTTTTTTGATATATTAAATATAAATCAGTATACATATTATCGCAAGAAAAAAACTATAATTCTTTCATAAACTTAGGCATTGCTCACAGAAATATTAAAATAATTTTTTCATAAATTGTATTATTAAGAATTAAATTTAGTAAAATTTTTAAAACTCAAATAAAAACATAGACATCAATCTATATAGATGTTAGTCTATAATCGAAAATTAATTAATGAGGTGAGTATAATGTTAAATATTGAAATATACGAAGAAGCTATGTGCTGTTCTACTGGTGTATGTGGTCCAGAACCGGATGAAACACTAATAAAGACAAACCAAATCAATGAATATTTAAAACAAAATCAAATAGAAGTTCAACGTTATAATATGAACAGTAATCCGAATGAATTTATTAAAAATAAAGAAGTTATTCGTTTAATTCAAGACAAAGGTAATGAAGTTTTACCAATCACTTTTATAGAAGGAAATATAGCTAAAACGGGCGCTTATATTACCCAAGAAGAAGCCGATGAAATTATTACAGTTAATCAAATGAGAAATGGAGGATGCTGTGATGGAGATGGATGCTGTTAAATACTTAAATAAATTGAATCTAGATAACATTGAGTTAACAAAATATTTGTTTTTTACTGGTAAAGGTGGCGTAGGCAAAACGACGATATCAAGTTTTATTGCTTTAAACTTAGCAGAGAATGGAAAGAAAGTAGCTTTAGTAAGTACTGATCCAGCTAGTAATTTACAAGATGTATTTCAAATGGAATTATCTAATAAATTAACTAAATATCAACCTATACCTAATCTCTCTATAGCCAATTTTGACCCGATTGTTGCTGCAGACGATTATAAAGCACAATCTATAGAACCTTATGAGGGTATTCTACCAGAAGTTGTGCTTTCTGAGATGAAAGAACAGTTAAGTGGTTCATGTACAGTTGAAGTAGCAGCATTTAATGAATTTACAAATTTTTTATCCGATAAAACTTTAGAACAAGAATTTGATTTCATTATATTTGATACAGCTCCAACAGGTCACACCCTGAGAATGCTTGAATTACCTTCTGCATGGACAGATTATTTAAATACAACGAGTAATGACGCTTCTTGCCTAGGGCAATTATCAGGATTGGATGAAAATAGAGATAAGTATAACTTAGCATTGGAAAAATTACGCAATCCAAAAGATACGACAATGATGTTAATTGCTAGACCTAACCACTCTTCTATATATGAAATTCAAAGAGCGCAAAAAGAATTACAACAACTGTCAATTTCTAAATTCAAAGTAATCATTAACAACTATATAGAAGAAAGTTACGGTTTAATTTCGAGTCAGATGAAATTAGAACAAGATAAAAACATTAATCATTTTACTGAATGGTTAAATAACAATCATGCTTATTATGTTCCATATAAAAAACAGAAAGAAGAAGGTATAGAAAATTTATCTAATCTATTAAATGATGATAACTTAATTGAAAATGATGACTTTATTGTTGAAGATCATCCGCAATTCAATGAATTAATAGAGGAAATTGAAAATAGTAAAGTTCAATATTTATTTACAATGGGAAAAGGTGGTGTTGGTAAAACGACAGTAGCAACGCAATTAGCTACAGCGTTATCTAATAAAGGATATCGTGTTCTTTTAGCAACTACTGACCCTACTAAAGAAATTAATGTTGAAACCACAAGTAATTTAAATACTGCTTATATTGATGAAGAACAAGCATTAGAAAAGTATAAAAAAGAAGTACTAGCCACAGTGAATGATGATACACCACAAGACGATATTGATTATATTATGGAAGATTTAAAATCACCTTGTACAGAAGAAATAGCATTTTTCAAAGCCTTTAGTGACATTATGGAAAACCAAGAAGACATGGATTACGTAATTGTAGATACAGCTCCTACAGGCCATACCTTGCTGTTACTTGATTCTAGTGAAAATCATCATAGAGAATTAAAGAAAAAATCAACTCAAACTACCAGTAATGTTGAAACATTATTACCTAAAATTCAAAATAAAAATTTAACACAGATGATAATCGTAACACTAGCAGAAAAAACACCTTATTTAGAATCTAAACGTTTAGTAGAAGATTTAAATAGAGCTAATATAGGCCATAATTGGTGGGTTGTTAATCAATCGTTAGTTACGCTAAATCAACGTGATGACCTTTTTAGTAACAAAAAAGAAGATGAATCATTTTGGATAAACAAGATTAAAAATGAAAGTCTTAATAATTACTTTGTCATACCTTATCGAATATCAGAATATTAATGTTATTAATTATAATGAGACCTATGCGATAAATAAAGTCTACTTTAAACCAGTTAATAATTTAGAAGTTAAGCAAGTATATAATTTATCAAGTGACAATAAAAATTATCAACGTTATAAAAGGTTCCAAGTAGAAAGGAAGAAGAAAAATTGAATTATAAAGAAATTTCACAATACTTAAAAGTGATGGCTGATAGTAGTCGTCTTGAAATATTAGATTTGTTATCTTGTGGTGAATTATGCGCTTGTGATTTATTAGAGCATTTTTCTTTTTCTCAACCCACATTAAGTCATCATATGAAAGTATTAAAAGACAATAATTTAATTACATCTAGAAAGGATGGTAATAAAAATTTATATAAATTGAATCATGACGTATTGGATAACGTTACATCACGACTCACTCTATTGAGTTCCTGTACTGTCCCATGTATATGTGAAACAGTAGAGAAAGGTGAGTGTTAACAATGACAATATTAGCAATCACTATTTTTATATTAACGTTAATTTTTATCATTTGGCAACCTAAGGGGTTAGATATTGGTATTACAGCATTGATTGGTGCTATTATCGCCATTATTACAGGCGTTGTTAGTCTCTCGGATGTTATTGAAGTTACAGGCATTGTTTGGAATGCGACGTTAACCTTTGTCGCTGTTATACTCATTTCATTAATTTTAGATGAAATTGGATTTTTCGAATGGGCGGCTATACATATGGTCAGAGCTTCAAATGGTCATGGGTTTAAAATGTTTGTCTACATTATGTTGTTAGGCGCTATTGTAGCAGCTTTCTTTGCGAACGATGGAGCTGCATTAATTCTCACTCCAATCGTGCTCGCTATGGTAAGAAATTTAGGGTTTAATCAAAAAGTCATTTTTCCTTTTATCATTGCAAGTGGATTCATTGCAGATACTACGTCTCTTCCATTAATTGTAAGTAATTTGGTTAATATCGTTTCTGCTGACTACTTCCATATTGGATTTATTGAATATGTAAGTCGCATGATGATTCCAAATCTATTCTCTTTACTTGCAAGTATTGTTGTATTATGGCTATATTTCAGAAAAGTTATTCCTAACCATTTTGAAATTAAAAACCTTAAAACACCTGATCAAGCCATTAAAGATCCAAAATTATTCAAGTTTTCATGGATTGTTTTATCAATCTTATTCATTGGTTATATAGTTAGTGAATTTATTCAAATTCCGGTATCGATAATTGCTTGTTCAATTGCGTTTATATTTACTGTATTGGCCTATCAATCAAGCGTTGTAAGCACGAAACAAGTGATTAAAGGCGCACCTTGGAATATTGTGCTCTTTTCTATAGGAATGTATTTAGTTGTATTTGGTCTGAAAAACGTGGGTATTACTGCATTATTAGCTAATATTCTATCAAGTATATCAAACTATGGATTGTTTAGCAGTGTTATAGGTATGGGCTTTATATCCGCATTCCTTTCATCCATTATGAATAATATGCCTACCGTATTAATTGATGCAATTGCTATTGGACAGTCTGCAACTACCGGTTTAATTAAAGAAGGCATGATTTATGCCAATATCATCGGTTCAGATTTAGGACCTAAAATCACACCTATCGGCTCCTTGGCAACACTACTATGGTTGCACGTTTTAACACAAAAGGGAGTAAAAATTTCATGGGGCACATATTTTAAAACAGGTATTGTTATTACGATTCCTGTTCTGTTTATCACATTAGTTGGTTTATACGTTACACTTATTATATTTTAAAAAAGAGGTGTCAATGATGACAAAGAAAATAATTTACTTTATATGTACAGGTAATTCATGCCGTAGCCAAATGGCTGAAGGTTGGGCTAAGAACATCTTAGGTGATGAATGGCAAGTATATTCTGGCGGTATTGAGGCACACGGTGTCAATCCGAAAGCAATCGAAGCGATGAAAGAAGTTGGAATTGATATCTCAAATCATACTTCTAATTTAATTGACAACACTATACTAAACCAATCTGATTTAGTAGTAACTCTATGTAGTGATGCTGATCAAAACTGTCCTGTATTGCCGTCTAATGTAAAGAAAGAACATTGGGGATTTGACGATCCTGCTGGCAAACCTTGGTCAGAATTCCAACGTGTTAGAGATGAAATCAAAGCAGCCATTGACTCATTTAAGGCTAGATAAATTTTAAGCGTCTCAATATCATTGAGACGCTTTTTAATAGATTTTCTCTCATATAATGTTCTTAAAAAATCAACTTAATAATTGCAACGACGATTAAAACACATATTATCGTTTTTTGAATATAGTCAGGTATTTTCTGGCCCATTTTCATACCTAGAGGCGTAAATATTATACTACCTAAAATTAACGGTATTGCACTATTGATAGGAATATAACCCTGTAATAATTTAATAATAAATGCTCCAATAGAAGAAATGAATGCAATTACAATACTATTTGTAACCACCATATTCATTGGTAATTTAAATATAACAAGTAGTACTGGAATAATAATAAATGCTCCACCAGCTCCTACAATACCAGATACCAAACCGATGATACCACCTATTGTAATTAAAAGTAGACGATTTAACTTAATATGACTAGTAGATGGTGTGACTTTTATAAACATTAGAATAAGAGCTAGTAATGCAATAATAATATAAACTGTATTAACAAACTGAACATTTATTAAATTCGCTAAGATTGCACCTAGCATACTACCTATTACCATTCCACTTCCCATATTAAGTATAAGCGTTCTAGAAAAATTTTTACTTTTATATGCGTTTAAAGATCCACTCAATGTACTAAAAAACACCTGACTTGAAGTTAATCCTGAAGCAATATAAGCACTATAAGTAGGTAAACCAAATAATGGTGGTAATAATAAGAGAGCCGGGTAAATAACAATGGCTCCCCCTATACCGACTAATCCAGAAATAAATCCTCCTAAGATACCAATAACTAACATTACTATAATTGTTGTTATATTTATCATTTACTTTTTATCAATAATTCAACTGCTTCATTAATTAGTGCCTGAGAATCTTCACTATTTTCTTCAGACATTTTGACGCATTCTACCAAGTTCTCACTAATGATAATACCCATTAAACGTTGAATAGAACTTTTAGAGGCACTTAATTGACTGATGACGTCTTTACAATTTTTTTCTTCCTCCATCATTTTAATGACTCCATTAAGCTGTCCTTGTATGCGATGAATACGATTAATCATTTTTTTATTATATTCCAATATATTTCACTCCACATTAATTTTTAATACTTACATCATATTGATTAAATTTTAGTTTGTCAAATACCCCCATAGGTATTTGACAAACTATCTAATTCGTTATAATATACCCCCATAGGTATTTAAAAGGAGGCAATTATGTCACAATATAAAACGAAACACATTAATGATTTCACTAAAAAAGAATTACAAGAATTGAGTTCTAAGGGTCAATTAATTGACGTTCGACATCCTGAAGAATTTGAATTAGGACACATTAAAAACGCTTTATTACATTCAGTTGAAAATATAGAGACTTTTAAACAAAGCAAAAATAAAACTTACTATATCTATTGTAAAAGTGGTAATAGAAGTAGAAAAGCCAGTCAATTTCTTGCACAACGCGGATACGATGTGGTGAATTTAGACGGAGGTTATACCGCATACGAACAACAACATCATAATGATAATTTATCTAAAGTAAAAGAAGATAGAGAAATTAAAGATAATCGTAAGACATTCAATTATAGTAATCTACAGTGTCCAGGACCTATTGTTAATATTAGTAAAGAAATCAAAAACATCGCTATTGGTGACCAAATAGAAGTTGTTGTAACTGATCACGGATTTTTAAATGATATTAAAAGTTGGGTCAAACAAACTGGACATACACTTGTTAGACTCAATGATTCTGGTAATGAAATTCGCGCTATTATTCAAAAAGAAGAAAATAAAAATATAGAAGTGACACACACGAAAAATGGAACAACGATTGTTTTATTTAGCGGCGAGCTAGATAAAGCAGTTGCAGCAATGATTATTGCTAATGGTGCTAAAGCCGCAGGTAGAGATGTAACCATCTTTTGTACATTTTGGGGCTTAAATGCACTTAAAAAAATTCAAAGTCAACGTATTAAGAAAAAAGGTATTGCAAAACTTTTTGACTTCATGCTTCCACATTCACCAATTAACATGCCTATTTCTAAAATGAATATGTTTGGTTTAGGCAATCTAATGATGCGTTATGTCATGAAAAAGAAAAATGTCGATACTTTACCTTCTCTTATTGATCAAGCAGTTGAGCAAGGTGTTAAACTTATCGCTTGTACAATGAGTATGGATTTGATGGGCATTACAAAAGAAGAACTACGTGATGATGTAGAATACGGTGGCGTAGGTGCATATATTGGATATACAGAACAAGCTAATCACAATTTATTTATATAATTAGAAAGGAATGATATTATGTTTTTTAAACAATTTTATAATAAACATTTATCTCAAGCATCTTATTTAATCGGTTGTCAAAAAACTGGAGAAGCCATGATTATTGATCCTATTCGTGACTTATCTTCATACATTCGAGTTGCTGATGAAGAAGGTTTAACTATTACTCATGCAGCTGAAACACATATACATGCAGATTTTTCTTCAGGAATTAGAGATGTTGCTATAAAGTTAAATGCTAATATTTATGTATCAGGTGAAAGTGATGACACATTAGGTTATAAAAATATGCCTAACCACACTCATTTTGTTCAACATAATGACGATATTTATGTAGGAAATATAAAATTAAAAGTGCTTCATACACCTGGTCACACGCCAGAAAGTATAAGTTTTTTACTTACTGACAAAGGTGCTGAAGCACAAGTTCCAATGGGACTATTCAGTGGTGATTTTATTTTTGTAGGAGATATTGGTAGACCTGATTTACTAGAAAAAGCGGTTAAAGTAGAAGGATCATCTGAAATAGGCGCTAAACAAATGTTTAAATCGATTGAAAGTATTAAAGACTTGCCAGACTACATTCAAATTTGGCCTGGCCATGGCGCTGGTAGTCCTTGTGGTAAATCTTTAGGTGCTATTCCAACATCTACTCTTGGCTATGAAAAACAAACGAACTGGGCTTTTTCTGAAAATAACGAAGCTACCTTTATCGATAAACTCATTTCTGACCAACCTGCACCACCACATCATTTTGCACAAATGAAAAAAATTAATCAATTCGGTATGAATTTATATCAACCTTATACGGTTTATCCAGCTACAAATACAAACAGATTAACTTTTGATCTCCGCAGTAAGGAGGCTTATCATGGTGGACATATTGAAGGTACAATCAATATTCCATATGATAAAAATTTCATCAATCAAATTGGCTGGTATCTAAACTATGATCAAGAAATTAACTTGATTGGAGACTATCACCTTGTTTCAAAAGCAACACACACCTTACAACTCATTGGATACGATGATATTGCTGGATATCAATTACCGCAATCTAAGATTCAAACACGTTCCATTCATAGTGAAGACATTACAGGTAACGAATCACATATATTAGATGTACGTAATGATAATGAATGGAATAATGGCCACTTATCTCAAGCGGTTCATGTACCACACGGCAAACTTTTAGAAACAGATTTACCTTTCAATAAAAACGATGTTATTTATGTACACTGTCAGTCTGGCATTAGAAGTTCGATAGCTATTGGTATTTTAGAACACAAAGGTTATCACAACATTATTAATGTAAATGAAGGTTATAAAGATATACAACTTTCTTAATATTTATACTAATGAAGAAGGACTATAAGTAGTTAGACATAGCTTATAGTCCCTTTTTATAAATTTAAAATTTTGTAAATTAATAAATGTATTCTTTTAATTTCTATTGTTCAATCCACTTTATAACGAAATTACTTAATACAAATAATTATAACAAATCAAGAACCTATGTTCTCTCTATATATTCACAATTCTTAAGATATAATTATTTAAAAATTAGAAATGAGTGATTTGATGTATAGCAATTGGGGACATGAGTTACAATCAATAATTGAAAATATGGATACAAAGGAAGTAAAAGAAGTGATGAGTCAAGCAAGTAAATCTTATGAGGAATTAAATAATAATCGCAACACTCGTAACAAGGTAAAATATCCAATGATTTTAACTGACATAGTTAAATATGAATTATATCTTCTTGATGGATGCAGTAATACAAATGAAGAAAATAAGCAAAAAAAATGGGAAGATCATGATTTATTTGTGCCAACTAAAACTAACTTTTCAGCAAATTTCAAAAAGTTTTGCCTTGCACTTGGTATTGATTCTGAAAATTTTAAAATTGGAAAATCCTATGCATTTAAATGTGATAGTAAATTTGTTATACATGATATATTGTCGAATAACTCTGATTATATCCATTTTTTAAAAAATGGCGTTAATAAAAAAGATATAGAATCTACAAATAAAATTAATGATAACTTATATTATTTTATAAAAAATGAAATTACTAATCCTATTGATTATAAAACTGCTATGACAAATTACTATTTATATTTCTTAATCGATTCAAATATCGAAGTTGGTATAAAATCTAAGGTTATCGATATAATAACAGCTCCAAATGTTAGCAGTGCTCAAAAAATAGATATAATTAATTACTATATGGATGAATTAGATGAACTCAAGGATGAAGTTAATGTAAGATTAGCTGCATCTCAATCTTATAGCTATAGTGACTATTTAGAACAAGAACGCCGCGTTCAAATTGACGTAAATCTTGCGAAATATTTAACTAACAAAGAAACTAAAGCATCTGCCCCTAAAGCCCTAGTCATTAGATTATTAAGTCAAAGTGAGTTAGTGGATACACCAAAGTACACCAAAGAAAATCGCAATAAACTTATTGCTGAATTAAAAAAAGCTTTAAATTATCATTATAAGAAAGATATTGATAAAGATGAAGATAATCAATCTGAATATTTTTTTATAACAACGAAATAGTTATCATTATTAAAGAAGTGCCGATGAAAATCGGCACTTTTTTTGTCAATATATTACACGAAAATTTTTGTATGGAATTTTCAAGTCTATTTTACAGACTTACTCTTCACACTATTACCTATATAGTTATATATGTATTCGGCCGATACACAAATTAATACATTTGGAGGTAAATAATTATGCAGTACAAAGGTGAAGAGTTTAACGAAGTTAAAAGAAGACGTTTAGGTGTTGCTTTCAGTCTATCTGAAGACCCTACATTTACATTTCATGACTTAAAAATAAAAACTGAGACATGTTCAACTGAATTACAACAAGATGTTGGTCGCTGGTTTTCATACTTTATAAAGAACATGCCAAATGTCCCATTTGTCATTATTGGTAAGAATAGCAACAGGAACTTAGTGTATCGTAAAACAGGACCAAATCCAATGCGTCACAAAAGTAACTGGAAAGGAGGTGGGTTCCAATGAACCCTTCAAACTTACCTTTCAAACTTGGGAATGCGATTTTGACAATGGTCGGTTGGTTTTTAATTATCCCTGCCAAGAAAAATGAAGATGATGATAAAAAAGTTTTCATATCAAGCCCCATTGTTATAACAGCAAGATTCATAGATCCCGAGACTAAAGTTGAAAAAATTATTTTATCAGATTTTAATAATACCGAATTAATTGAAGAGGCTGATATTTTATCATCACAAAAGCTTCCTACCATCATCAAATTCGGATTCAATGTTAATGAAAAATTTACCCGCGATTTGGGATTCATTCTTCAACAAATGCGAACTCAAACACCTATATCGCCAATGTATCAAGGTGTTGGTGTGATTAGCACTGAGAATTACCCTATCATATCGTTGGATGAACCTTATTTATCTAAAAAAGTACAGCATTCTTTAAATGAAGATATCCTATGCAACACACAATATGATTTGCAACCTAAAGGTACTTTTAGGAACTGGTGGCAAATGTATCTTGATGAAGTAAAAGGGAACTTGTTGCTAGAGCTTGCCGTGGTATTTGGTGTTTCTTCTTTAGTGACTGCGTACTTAAAAGCAAAACATGAGGTTGAATTTGCAGGCACTATTTTCTCGTTTGTAGGCAACTCTAGTAGCGGTAAAAGTACTAGTGGTGCACTTTCAGCTAGTGTGGCGGGTAATGTAGACAAAGGCTCAAATACATTAATGAAATCACTTAACGGAACACGTAATGGAATAGAAAGTTACCTAAATGATAATCACGGTGTCCCTATTGTATTAGATGAGTTGTCCTCTTCCTCATTTCAAGATTCTACCGGACTTCTGTACAGTATTGCAGAAGGACTAGGACGACAACGTTCAGATATAAACGGCAAGGCTAAAGGTATCCGACATTGGGGAACTAGCATTATAGTAACAGGCGAACATAGTATTTTTAAAGACTCAGCAAAAAATGATGGGCTACGGGTTAGAACCATCGAAATTAACGAACATTTCACTAAAAGTGCTGAAAATGCTGATGCCATTAAAAAGGCAACATTAACTAATTACGGTCATGTGATGCCCTTAGTCGCCGAGTACCTACTTAATCGTGAAGCAGAAGTCATTCAATGGTTCCGAACTGAGCATCAATGGTTCAAAACGCAACTAGAAAATGAAACGAGCAATACAGGTATCCGCATGTTCAAGCGCTACGCCACTATTACGACTTCAGCACTAATATTAGAACGTGTGATCGCGACACCTATCGATTTGGATGCAGTTAGAGACTACCTCATTAACTATCATTTAGATTCTGTTAGTGAAAGAGATCTGTCTTCCAAAGCTCTCGAAACTATCACCCAATTTGTGGCACAGAATAGAGGAAAATTCTCGGAAAACAATAAACTCTCAAATATGATCGAAAATTACGGGCTTATTGAACTGAAAGATGATCATATTCAAGTGAAAATACTGAAAGATGTTTTTAAACGCATGTTAGAAGAAAACCAATATCAAGATGAACAAAATGTCGTCAATTCACTGCGAGATAAAGGACATATTCAATCTGATCGTAACCGTAAAACAACTAAACGTAGTATCAAAGATGCAACGGGCAAATCAAAAACGATAGTATTCTATCATCTTAAATTGGATAAAGAACTTGCATCTATTTTTGGCTTAAGTTCCAATACAGAAACTTTCACACCACCGAAATTTGATGATAATACAAATCCAGATTTGCTTAATAATTTTATTAAACAAGCGAAAGAAAAAGAAGCAAGTGACGATTTAGAACTATAAATTTGAATATTATACCGCTACAACGCTCTATGCGTTGTAGCTCATTAAATCAACCGGAGGCATAAAAATGAAAACAAACGTCAACTTATTAGATTATACAATTGATTCGGTAGAAGTCGATGATCATCAAAAACCTATTATCGTTAATTATATCGACAGATACTACCATATACAACAATATGTATTAACTGAAACGGAACAAAAACTACTAAAATTTTATCATTTGTACCCTGAATTCATGAATGAAAAAGAGATAACTGAACATTTTGTCCCAAGTACACGGCTAGAACGAATAACAATGCAACATGTTATCAATTCAATATAATTTGATATTTGGAGGATGACCATATGGACGAATTAATCACATTACTCGCTGATTTAGTGATTGAAGAAATCAATCACGTTGATGACTAATAATACGCCCAACACCTGGCTGGTGTTGGGCTCATCTATAAATTCGTTCATAAATATATATTATCACTGTGGAAGGAGGAAACAGGATGAAACAAGCCATTGGTTACTTACGTCAAAGTACACTCAAACAACAATCTCTAGCAGCACAGAAACAGACCATCAAAGCACTAGCCAAAAAACACAGTATTAAACAAATCACTTTTTATAGCGATAAGCAATCAGGACGCACTGATAAGCGGAATGGTTATCAACAAATTACTGAACTGATTCAACAGGGACAATGTGACGTATTATGTTGCTATCGTCTGAATCGACTTCATCGTAACCTAAAAAATGCATTAAAACTCATGAAATTGTGTCAAAAATATCATGTTCATATCTTAAGCGTTCATGATGGCTACTTCGACATGGATAAAGCATTCGATCGGCTCAAACTCAATATTTTCATGAGTCTCGCTGAACTTGAATCCGATAATATTGGAGAACAAGTTAAAAATGGAATCCGAGAAAAAGCAAGCCAAGATAAACTAATTACAACGCACGCTCCGTTTGGCTATCACTACCATAATGGAACATTCATGATAGACACAGTAAAAGCACCAACAGTAAAAGCAGTGTTCAATTATTACCTTCAAGGTTATGGTTATAAAAAAATTGCGCAATACTTAGAAGCTGATGATAAATTCATTAATCGTAAGCCCTATCAAGTGCGTAATATTATCCTTAACCCTAATTACTGTGGCCGTGTTATCAATCAATACGGACAATATGAAAACATGTTTCCAGCTATTGTCAGTACAACGATATACGAAGAAGCTCAAGTTACCCGAACTCAGAAACAAGTCAAACGTAAGACGTCAGAAAACCAACTCAAACAAAAAATCAAATGTCCTTATTGTGATTCAACACTAACTAATATGACCATTAGAAAAAAGAACCATACATTACGTTATTATGTTTGTCCTCAAAATATGAATGCATCTCGTTTTGTCTGTGAATTCAAAGGGATTAACGCACAAGCATTAGAAGCGAGTGTCTTATCTACATGTCAAGACTTCTTTCAAAATCAACATCTGTATTCAAAAATCAACCATACAATTCAACAACGACTCAAAAAACAAAAAGACATAGAAGCTAAAAGTACAGTCACGCAAGAACAACTGATAGAAAAATTAGCCCAAGGTAAAATTGATGCAGAAACATTCAGAGAACAAACGCAATCATTTCGACAACAGTCAAAACCTATAACATCAATCCATACGCATCAAATTCAAAAGGCTTTACAAAATGTCATGCAACAACGTTTCACATTAAACATGCTGAATCCCTATATTGATGTAATTAGTATTACTAAAAACAAAACCCTTGCAGGGATCTATTTCAAAAATGAACCTCTAAACATTGTCAATCAAACGACGCAATCATCGATTGCTTAATAGATGAAAGGATGAAAAAACATGAATGAAATGAAGAAGAAGAGAATCGGAGGGTACATCCGCGTATCCACGGAAAAGCAGGTAATGGGTTATAGTATAGAGGGTCAAATTACACAAATAGAGCAATATTGCCAATTTAACGGCTATGAACTTGTTGATATATATGCAGATCGGGGTATATCAGGAAAATCTATGAACCGGCCTGAATTACAGCGCATGTTAAATGATGCTAAAAATGGAAAATTAGACTGTGTTATGGTTTATAAAACAAATCGTTTGGCACGTAATACTTCCGATTTACTTACAATCGTCGAAGAACTTCATCGCCAAAATGTTGAATTTTTTAGCTTGTCTGAACGCATGGAAGTCAAAAATTCAACAGGCAAGTTAATGCTCCAGATACTTGCGAGTTTTCCGAATTTGAAAGAAATACAATTTTAGAGAATATTTATAACGGACAACATCAAAGAGCTTTAGAGGGCTATTATCAAGGCAATCTTCCATTAGGATATAATAACATACCTGATAATAAAAAAGAATTAATGATTAATCAACATGAAGCTAACATCGTTAAATATATCTTTGAATCTTATGCCAAAGGTCATGGTTATCGTAAAATAGCCAATGCACTCAATCATAAAGGTTATGTCACTAAGAAGGGTAATCCATTTAGTATTTCAGCTGTTACTTATATTCTCTCAAATCCATTCTATATTGGTAAAATTCAATTCGCAAAATACAAAGATTGGAATGATAAACGACGTAAAGGCTTGAATGATAAGCCAGTAATCGCTGAAGGTAAGCACGCCCCTATTATTGGCAAAGACTTATGGGATAAAGTCCAAGCACGTAAAAAACAAGTAAGTGAAAAACCACAAGTGCATGGTAAAGGAACCAATCTATTAACGGGTATTATTCACTGCCCACAATGTGGTGCACCAATGGCAGCTAGTAACACAACGAACACATTGAAAGATGGTACCAAGAAGCGAATACGCTATTATTCTTGTAGTAACTTTCGAAACAAAGGCTCAAAAGTATGTTCTGCGAATAGTGTTAGAGCCGATGTCATTGAGAAATACGTTATGGATCAAATACTTGAAATTGTCAAAAGCGATAAAGTTCTCAAACAAGTTGTCGAACGTGTTAATCAAGATAGTCAAATTGATATGGCTGCACTTAACCATGATATTGCCTATAAGCAACAACAATTTGATGAAATAAACACTAAACTAAAAAATCTAATTCAAACCATCGAAGACAATCCAGACTTAACATCTGCACTCAAACCAACCATACATCAATATGAAACACAACTCAATGACATTACAAATCAAATGAATCAACTCAAGCACCAACAAAATCAAGAGAAACCATCTTATGATACGAAACAAATCGCTGCCCTATTACAACGAATATTTCAAAATATAGAATCCATGGATAAATCACAGCTCAAAGCTTTGTACCTAACGGTTATTGACTGTATTGACATTCGTAAAGATGAGAATCATAAAAAGCAATTCTACGTTACACTAAAACTTAATAATGAAATTATTAAACAACTTTTCAATGACACCCCACTCGACGAAGTGCTCCTCAGCACTTCGTCTTTATTTTTGCCTCAAACACTCTACTTTCAAATCTAATATCTATGTACTGTCCTTTCGTCATTCAATAACACCCATCTAACGAACCTTTTCAACATACTAACAAGTCACAACTCAATGTGAAGTTTATATTGTATGACGAAAGAACATCCCAAAATAAAATATGAACGGTATAGCAATGGGATTGGATAACTTCAAGTGGCAGAAGGATTACGCAAGCGTAATCCCGAAATCCCATTATTATTTATAAATAAATAATATAAAAAGAAAAAGTAAGTCGTACTGACATCTACAAATCCAAATCATATATAAATATATAGCTATATTTCCTGAGAAATGAGCGGGATAACGGGATTTCCTTGTCATATCAACAATTGTGATGATTTTCGATTGGGATATTTTCTGTATTTCAGTGGGATTTCTAAGCGAAACAAACATTATTTCAAACTTATATTATCTAAATGATGTATCACATGTATACATCAACCAAATACATTAGGAGGTCATAATGATGACACTAGAACAACAACTCAAGCACTATATAACCAACTTATTCGAACTGCCAAAAGATGAAAAGTGGGAATGTGAATCTATCGAGGAAATCGCTGATCATATCTTACCTGACCAATATGTAAGGCTTGGGCCACTCAGTAATAAAACACTTCAAACCTACACCTACTACTCTGATACACTTCACGAAAGTAATATCTATCCTTTCATTCTCTACTATCAGAAACAGCTCATAGCCATTGGTTATATTGATGAAAACCACGATATGGATTTCTTATACCTACACAACACTATCATGCCCCTTTTGGATCAACGATACTTACTAACAGGAGCACAATAATATGCATAAATACATCAAAATTACACAACTCGTCATTACAATTCTTAGTGAAATTATCATTTGGATGAAAGAATCAGAAAGAAAGGAAAACGCTTATGAATAGATATATTACACGTGGTATTGCCAATAACTTATCCCCCACCTTACAACATCAAATATGGGACCTCGTCCTACAAAAAGATACCAAACCATCTAACGAACAAGAACCCTTGGACTATTTTCATATCTTTCAGTTTATTATGCATCAACAAAAGCTTTTTATAAGACATACTCAAGAAAATCCCGAATACTTTCAATATACAAAAGCAAATGACAATCATCAGGTAAACATTAGTAAAGTCTACGTCATCCGAGAGGACGATGTAGACTTTTCTTATTATGTAATGTTACTACCCGAAGAATACTAAGGAGATAAAATCAATGGAAAATATCACAAATACACTTGTCACCACTGCAATATTTGACGAAAAGAGAACTCACCGCTACTTACTAACAAAGACATGGGACGATAGTAAGAAGACTGCTACAGTCATCACAATGTATCCAAACTACGATGGTATTATAAACATCGATCTCACTACACAACTCATTATCAATCAACTATCACAACAAGATATTGGTACGGTACACTTTGTTAATCTTTATTCAAATATTACTACTCCTAAAAACCTAAAACACTTAAAAGAGGCTTATGATAAACACAGCGACATTCATATTATGAAAGCTGCTTCTGATAGCGATATCGTAATACTTGCTTGGGGTTCATATGCCAAAAAGCCGAATGTTCAAGCAAGGGTCGGGCAAGTATTTGAATTGCTTAAAGAGCATAAGAAGAAGGTTAAGAAACTTATTAATCCTGAAACAAATGAAATCATGCATCCACTCAATCCTAAAGCACGTCAAAAATGGACATTGAAATAAAAGGAGGATTATCTATGAACCATGATACTACACAATCAGACTGGCGAACAGTTACTAATTGTTTAGCATCACATGATTACGTTTCAATAGTAAAAGGACTAGTACATCATTTCGCAGCAATTGAAGATGAAGAAATATTGGATAATATCTATGATGATTTTATGAATGACGATACTATAACAACGGTACTTAACAATGATTTACAGATAATTATTAACTATTACCAATCAAAATGAAAATTATATTACTTACAATAAAAATAGAGCATCCCTCACTTTGCGGTGAAGGATGCTATGATTAATTTATTTTTATTGTTGGCTAGCCATTAGTTCTGCTTGTTCTACAACTTGTTCTACAGCCATTTTTTGAAGATCAGGTGGGTACCCATATTTCTTTAATAGTCGTCTTACTTGGACTCTCATTTTAGCCTTTGCACTCTCACGTTTTGACCAGTCTACACTCATATTATTCTTGACCGTTTTTGTTAATTCATGTGCAATAGCCCTTAATTCTTTATCCCCCATTACTTCTTTTGCAGTTTCATGAGAGGCTAATGCATCATAAAAAGCAATTTCCTCCGTGCTTAGACCTAAGTCTTTTCCTCTTTGTTTTTCTTGATTTATTTCTTTCGCCATTTGAATCAATTCTTCTATGACTTTTGAAGCTTCTATAGAACGATTATTGTATTTTTGTATTGATTTACTTAGCATCTCAGAAAATCTTTTAGATACTGTAGCATTTGTTTTCATTAATGACTTAACTTGTCCTTTAAGTAATTTGTTTAACAACTCAACTGCAACATTTTTTTGCTGTAGTCCTTCTACATCTTTTAAGAAATCATCTGACAATATTGAGATATCTGGATTTTCAATTCCGAGTGTTTGATAAATATCTACAACTTCTTCAGTTACAACTGATTTTGAAATCAATTGATTGATTTCTGCTTCTATTTCAGCAGGTGTCTTTTTATGGCTGCTTCCTTCACTAGGTGGAGCTAATAATTTAACAAGTCCGGATTTCACGGCTTTTAAAAACGCAATTTCACTATTCAGTTCTTGAGCAGCTTCCTCTGTTGCACATAATGCAAATGCCTTAGAAAGCTCTGTCACTGTTGTCACAAATCGCTCTCGTTCTTTCTCACCTAATCCAATGATATAATCCATCGTATTTGAGATAGCATTATAGCGATTTAATTGATCTTCTGACTCAAAATCAGAATAGTCGTGATTATACAGCATATCTTGAATGATATCGTATTTCATTAGCATAACTTCAAGTGCTTTATCTGTGTCTATACCTGTTTGTTCTCTATCAGAGTCTGTATACTCTTTTAATGCTTCCTTCAGACTTTCAGCAATACCTACATAGTCAACAATTAAGCCGCCCGGTTTATCTTTAAATACTCTATTAACACGTGCAATAGCTTGCATTAAATTGTGGCCTTTCATCGGTTTATCTATGTACATTGTATGCATTGAAGGCACATCAAATCCTGTTAACCACATGTCTCGCACAATTACGAGTTGCAATTCATCATTAACATCTTTCATACGATTCTCTAGAAGGTTTCTTCGCTTTTTCGGACCTATATGTTTTTGGAAGTTTTGCGGATCACTTGATGAACCTGTCATAACGACTTTGATAACACCTTTGTCATCATCATCAGAATGCCATTCGGGTTTAAGTCTTACAATTTCATCATATAAATCAACTGCAATACGACGACTCATTGTGACAATCATACCTTTACCCTTCATAGCCTTCTGTCTTGTTTCAAAGTGATTTATAATATCAGTCGCTAAAGCATGTACACGTTGTTCTGCACCAGATAGAGCTTCTATACGTGACCATTTAGATTTCAATCGAGATTTAGTATCTTCTTCTTGGCCAGAAGTAATGACATCATATGCTTCATCAATATCTAAATCGGTTGGTAAATTTAATGGAATAATACGACTTTCATAGTATATTTTAACCGTACTACCGTCTTCTACAGATTGTGTCATATCATACACATCAATATAATTACCAAATACCATTTGCGTATTTTTATCTGTCGAAGATACAGGTGTTCCAGTAAAACCAACGAACGAAGCGTTAGGTAGAGCATCTCTTAAATATTTTGCATATCCATATTTAATACCTTCACCTTTTTCATCGTAAGTTGCTTTGAAGCCATATTGTGTGCGGTGTGCTTCGTCTGCCATTACTACTACATTTTTACGGTCTGTTAATGCATCCATTGTCACTTGATCTTCGTCAGGTTCGAATTTCTGCATAGTTGTAAATACGATACCACCTGATTCTACTGATAATAGTTCTTTTAATTCTTTTCGTGATTCAGCTTGTTTAGGTGTTTGTCTTAATAATCCTTTACCTGAGCGTCCTTTGGACTTAACAAAAGTACCATACAATTGATTGTCTAAGTCATTACGGTCTGTTACGACCACTAATGTTGGATTATTTAATTTTTGAATTAACTTTCCTGAGAAGAAGACCATTGTCAAACTCTTACCAGAACCTTGCGTGTGCCAAATAACACCACCTTTACCATCACCATGTTCAGATGTTGCTTCCATAGCACGATCAACAGCTTTGTTCACTGCATAATATTGATGATATGCAGCTAATATTTTAACTATATTTCCTTTACCATCATCTTGGAACAAAACAAAATGACGAATTAAATCTAATAGTACTTCTTTATTTAACATACCGTGAATCAATATATCTAAACTACGAAACGTTGATGAATCTTCAATTTTGCCATCTTTAGTACGCCAAGTCATAAAACGATCATAATCAGCAGTTAAAGAACCAGCTTTTGTATTAACACCATCACTCGTTACTAACACTGCATTATGATTAAATAATTGTGGAATTCTCATTTTATAAGTTTCTAACTGATGGTATCCGTCTTCAATACCAACAGATTCATTTGTAGAATTTTTCAGTTCAATGACCACTACCGGTAATCCATTTATGAATAACACAATATCAGGTCGCTTTTTATAATCTCCATTCACCACAGTTAATTGATTAACCGCTAAGAAATCATTATTTCCCGGGTTATCAAAGTCGAATACATATACCAAATCATTAATCGTCTCACCGACATCATTATAGTGTTCAACCTCAATACCATTTGTAATCATTTCATGGAAAGAACGGTTATTCTCTAATAAACTAGGAGACTTCTCAATAGTAATTTCACGTATAGTCTGTTCAATAGCACTATTATTTAGTTCAGGATTAATACGTCTTAAAGCTGCTTCTAAACGATCATCAAGCACAACATCTTTGTCGCTCTCCCGTTCATTCATAATCCCATTTTCACCACTATCTCGACCATTCTTAACAGAATAACCAAGACCCTCAAACCACTTCAATGCAACCTGTTCTAAATCATCTTCACTAAATTGAAAGCTCATCTTCCATCACCTCAATGTCATCAGGTATCTCAATTTCACCTGACATTAATTTTGGTAGTAATGTGTCACGGAGTTGGATTAATTTTTGGTTTTCATCTTCACAATTATTTTTTTTGTTAAATAAACAGCTAACTTTACTATTAAATAGATCTATTATATTCGTATCAGGAGTTAAGTAAATAAGATCCTTTATGTTAGCAATAGTAATTTGAGGCTGTGCTGATCCTGTTGAATAGCGTTTAAAATCATTATATTTATAAAGTTCCTTAAAATAGTAAAAATAATTTTTTTTCTTTTCATCGAGAACAATTGAGTTATTTGTAACAAATGATTTTTCTTTAGAAATATGAATTTTTCCTGAAGCTGCACCCCGACAAGAAATTAGAATTTTTGGAGTTTCATACATATAACTTGAGTAATAACCAATAATACCATTTCCACCAAAAACCGGATAACCAGTATTCAATATTTTTTTAATCGGTAAATTCTTACCATAATTTATTTTAAAAATATCGTTCAATTTTTGAATTTCCCAACTCAGAGGTATCTCCCCCAATTCACTATCAATCATCTCTCCACCGCTTGATTTGTATGGATTTCCATTTTTATCTGGGAATTCAAAATCAACAAACCAACGTTTGAATAATGTTTGAGAAAGTTCTTCAAGGTTTGCTATGATTTTTTGGTTTAGCTCAATTTTTTTATCTAAATTAGATAATATTGTTCCAATATTTTTTTGTTGCTTTTCATTAGGTATATTTACAATAAAATTTTCTAAAGTTTTTTTGTTTACAGAACTAAAAATAGTTCCTGTTGCTTGAGATTCCAATTCATTAATTTTTGACTTTAATAAATAAAATAAAAATTCTTGATTATTATTTATTGATCTTATTGCACATAATCCCCGACCAATACATAGATCGACAGGTGCTATATTTATATCTCCCACCGGAGCCCTAACTGAAAATAGAATATCATTAGCATTAACTAATTTAGTAACTTTTTTTGTATAAGTATCAATAACTGGATAAATGTGCTGAAAAGTTCTATTTCCTTGTAAAAATGGTGTACCATCAATTTCACTATAAAATTCTGATTTAGGAGATTGCCCCATAGTTATAATAGATATCTCACTTAATTTAACCTTTTTAAACTCCATAACCTAAACCCTCCAATGATTTTCGGATTTGGTCTTCGAGTTCTTTTGATTTCGCAAATTGTTCGCTCAAATCTGCTGTGATTCTTTCCATTTTCTGTTCAAATGGTTCTGAATCTTCTTCTACTTCTGCTAAGCCTACATAACGTCCTGGTGTTAAGATATATTCATTGTTTTTTATTTCTTCTGTCTTTGCTACTTTACAGAAGCCTGCTTTGTCTTCATATTGATTATCGTTTGTACCACGCCATGAGTGATATACATTTGCTATATCTTTTATTTCATCATCTGAGAATTCTTTTAATGTTCTTGATACCAAGCTTCCTATATTTCTAGCATCTATAAATAGTACTTCTCCACGTCGCTCATTTTTACCGTTTTTAGATTTGTTTTTTGACAGGAACCATAGACATACAGGGATAGGTGTAGAATAGAATAATTGTCCTGGTAAAGTGACTATACATTCAACTAAGTCTTGTTCAATTAAGTTTTTACGTATTTCTAATTCATCTTTACCACTTGTAGACATTGAACCATTCGCTAATACAAATCCTGCAGTACCACTTGGTGCAAGTTTAGAAACCATATGTTCAATCCATGCATAGTTGGCGTTGCCTTTTGGAGGAATTCCAAATTTCCAGCGGTAATCATCTAATAATTTTTCTTGTCCCCAATCACTTGCATTGAATGGTGGATTAGCCAATATAAAATCAGCCTTCAAACCTTTATGTAAATCATTATGAAATGTGTCTGCATGATGATCACCTAAATCATTATCTATACCTCGAATAGCCAAATTCATTTTCGCTAATTTCCAAGTAGTTGGATTAGATTCTTGACCATAAACAGCAATATCATCTATGCGGCCTTGATGTCGTTCGATAAAATGTTCACTTTGTACAAACATTCCGCCCGACCCACAACAAGGGTCATAAATTCTACCTTGATAAGGTTCAATCATTTCAACAAGCAATTTAACTATTGAAGCTGGTGTATAGAATTCCCCAGCATTTTTTCCCTCAGCGCTCGCAAATTTTGCGATAAAGTATTCATAAACACGCCCCAAGACATCTTGCTTTTTACTTTCAGTGTCTCCGACTTTGAAAGTAAATAAATCAATAATATCTCCTAATTTTTCCTTGTCTAAAGCAGGTCGTGCATAATCTTTAGGTAGCACGCCTTTTAAGGACTCATTTTCTCTTTCAATTGCTATCATCGCTTTATCAATAATTTGACCAATTTCTGGTTTCTTAGAATTGTCATTTATGTATTGCCATCTTGATTCTTTAGGAACCCAGAAAATATTCTCTGCTAAGTATTCATCTTTATCTTCTTCATCAGCATATTCATCATTCAATAATTCTTCATATTTTTCCTCAAAAGAATCAGAAACATATTTCAAAAATATAATACCTAATGCTACATTTTTATATTCTGCTGCATCCATACTGCCACGTAATTTATCTGCTGCTTGCCATAACTTTTCTTCGAATCCTATAGTTGCCATGATCTCTCAACTCTCCTTATTATATTTACTCTATAAAACTTAAGAATTTAGTACTCTAAAGATACTAGATAATAATAAACAAAAATATCCCCCTGCAGAAACAAAAAATATTATCCTGAGTATTTTATATTTTCTCGAAGCTGTTTTAGCTAAAAAGTAGTTTTGCTGAATTATCTTATCTTGGAGCGTTTCTTCTGTTTCTAATTTTATTTGATTAAGAAACTCTTCCTCTTTCAACCTATTCACATTATCCCAAAAAATAATTCCTTTTTCACTTTTATTATTTGTTCTCGGATATACCACATATGCTGCTAGCACAATTGAAATTACCAATGATATAAAACCTATAAAATTGAAAAACGATTGAGTATTATTAAAATTTATATTAATATTAGATAAATTAAACTTTAAAATAAATCCATTTATAGTTATAATAGCTAGCGCTTTAGCATCTGCAAATTTAATATAATCACTTAAATAACTTTGATGTAATTTTATAAATTCATCTTTTTTCATTTTGTTCAATCTTCTACTCCTAATTTTCTCACTTCTCTATCATTATCATTTATATAAATACCAAACCTATCCTTGCAAATTAATTTATCATTTTCGTCATATAAATAGCATTCCATAAAGTGTAATCCTGTATAAGCCGTTGCTTGATTACAATATTGGCATCCTTCATACTTAACCATTTCAAATTCTAATTCATTTAGCATTGTTGCCTCTTTCCCATAGTTTACTACTCTCCATTTAATATTATTGTAATTCAAATTCTCATTATAAATTTCTAATTTATATCTTAGACTCTTTCCTTTTTCTACTGCATTATTTCTCTCAATATATTCGTATTCATTCTGATTTTCATCAATAATCCAACATCGTATTTTAAAGTCTTCAGGAGAATAATATTGATTATTAATGGATGAATAAGGAGATAACATTGAAAAACTATCAAGATAATTTTCCCATTCAAATATTTCCATAGAATATCTACCATAATTACTTGTATCTAAAATATACCTTTTTTCAACAACCCTACCATCTCTCTTTTCAGTTTTTGTACTTCGAAATTCTTTTGGAATATCTAAGTATTTATTTATATTTTCTCCTATCATTATTTTATTTGAAGGTGCTTTGCTTTGTAATTTTGAAGCTAAATCAGTATGAATACTAGTAGAAGTTATCTCATTAATTCCATCAAGACCATACTTTGACCACAATACACTTTGATCATCACCAAAATCAATTCCAATTCTAATTTTTAAAGGTTCTAAGTTTTTATTTTCAAAAAAATCTTTTAGTGTTGTATCATTAAAGTATTGCATTAATGACGCTGCATTAATTGCGTTAATTATTGCATCGCTTTTTTTCATTTCTTGATGTCCAAAATATACAAGTACCGCGTCTCCTTGTATTCTATGTATATGACCATCAAATGCTCGAAATATTTCTATAGCACTGGATATTATCGCATTTTTATATAGCTTAACTTTATCCAAACTATATTTCAAAGCTAACTTTGTAGACCCAGATATATCTATAAAAAGGGAGCAAATATACTGATATTCAATAGTATTTTCTATTTTTAAAAAATCAGGATGTGTTCCTATACTTTCAGAAAATATTTCCCCCTTTTTTCCAAACAACTCTCTTATCTCTTGAACCATAGGAAGATAACTATTTTTTTCATTATTATTTCTTATTTCATAAGATTTACTAGTGTAATTTTGGAATTTTGTAATATTATTTTTAAATAAATTATCAAAAATCTTTTTGTGATTGTCCATTCTATAACCCCTTATTTATTAAATTGTTATAAACCTCAAATGTTCTGATACGTTCAAAATCCCTTTATGAAGCGGCTGAAAAAACCGCATCATTTGTGATACGCTTCACAAAAACATAACAGCAATTCTCATAAACCTCATACGTTCCGATACGTTCAAAATCCCTTTATGAAGCGGTTGAAAAAACCGCATCACTTATGATACGCTTCGCCTCGCATGATCTTAAATGCTCTATATACTTGTTCTATTAAGACGACACGCATCATTTGATGTGGAAAAGTCATTTTGCTGAATGAAAGTGCGTAGTTGCTGCGTTTTAAGACGTCTTCATGCAATCCATTTGATCCGCCAATGACAAAGACGAAATCACTTTGTCCTTGTGTCATGCGTCGTTGCATTTCCTCAGCCAATCCTTCTGATGACAACATTTTTCCTTGAATTTCTAAAGTGATGACTGTTACTTGAGGTTTGATTTTAGCTAGTAGTCGTTGTGCTTCTTTTTCTTTCACTTGTTCAATTTCTTTATCGCTCATGTTTTCAGGTGCTTTTTCATCGGGTACTTCAATAATTTCAATTTTGGAATAAGCACCTAGTCTTTTTTTATATTCTGATATAGCTTGTTTCCAATATTTTTCTTTTAATTTACCCACAGCTAAGATTGTTATCTTCATAAAATCCTCCATAGATATTAATAGTTATCCTACTTATCCACAAGTTATCAACTTGTTAACAGAATTCCCTCTAATTATAACAGTAATGTATACGAATTAAGCTATATTTTTTAAAAATATCCCCATTTTATGTGACTGTCCTTGTATATATGTGGATAAGTCTGTGAATAATGTGAGTATTTCTGTGTGTATTATACACAAAAGTGGATAACTTCATTCAATTTTGGGGATAACTTTAAGTAAGTCTTAAATATTTATTCACAGATTTAGGCTAAATATTGTTATTATAAGGTTACTTTTGAATAATCATGTATAGTCCAAATTATTAGATAATTAACTCAATAAATTAAAAAACAACCTACTCACAAATACTAATTTTGTAAGTAGGTCGTTCGTCTAAATAATTACAATGTATATATCGGTGTAGCTTGTGCTTTATCTGTATCACATAATAGCACTTCTTTTTCAGTATCTATATCGTGTTCATTTAGCACCTGACTAACGCTCATACGTGCTAAATCTTTCATGTTGTTATCTTGTGATAAATGTGAAAGATAAATGCGCTTCGTATTACCTGTAATGACATCAGTCATCGCTAGTCCTGCATCTTCATTAGACACATGTCCCATATCGCTTAAAATACGTTGCTTCGTCTTCCAAGGATAACGACACATGCGTAACATATCCACATCATGATTACTCTCAAACATAAAGGCATCACTGCCTTGAATCATACCTTTCATTCTATCTGACACATAGCCTGTATCTGTAATCATCGTAAATTTCTTATAGTTATTGTGGAAAATATAAAACTGTGGATCAATTGCATCATGAGATACATTAAATGATTCAATATCAAAACCTGCAATAGATTTTGTTTCATAAGGATTGAATATGAATTTTTGATCCATTGGAATTTTACTATCTTTCTTCTCAATTGCTTTCCAAGTGTTCTCATTCGCATAAATCGGCAAGCCATATTTACGCGCAAGCACACCTAATCCTTTAATATGATCACTATGTTCATGAGTAACTAGAATGCCGTTTAAATCTTTTATATTTCTATCAATTTGGCTAAATAAATCTTCCATTTTCTTGCCAGTGAGTCCAACATCTACTAATAGACTGCCCTTATCACTTTCAACATAAGTGGCATTCCCTGTACTACCACTCGCCAATACACTCATTCGTATCAAGCGACTCATCCTTTCTACTTCCGACAACTTACTCTATATTTTAGAGTGCCTTCAGTCTAATTCCTTATATTTTGCACTCTATAATTAAAAAAATGAAGTTTCGAACAATCCACATCATTCGAAACAATCCAGTCCTATAAAATACCTTTATATTATACTATACCAATACAAAAATTAAAGTTCCAATTCCATGTTTATGTACAACGCTAACATAGATAAATAAAATAAGTGCATGAGACACTAATAGACTCACACACTTATTATACTTCCTACACTCTAAACCACTCCTTCTCTTAAATAAGAGAAGAGAAAGGAGAAGATTATTTATTTATTAATTATTGAAACAGTGTATTAAATTTTATTGAAGAAGTCTGAAGATTGTTACGTAGCGATATTGCCCAACACTACAAATAACATGTTATTTGTAGATTTAAGAACTTATGCATTTAAGTAAGTAGCACTGATGAGTGATAATAAATGACGTTGTGTGACGCCTGAGGGAGTAGGATGAGTGTCGAGACGGAGGCTCGACCCAGCCCCCTAGGCAAGTATCACAACAGAATGAGTAAATATTCATCTAAGAATTTTTTTACAACCCTACTCCCTAATTATCAACCACTTTCGGATTTGATGATGTCGCTTCAACATAATAAGTTTTCACGTCTTCTTTACCTTTATGCTTCACTTTAATTTCCCAGTTCGCCTGCAATAATTGCACATTCGTTTCTCTCACAACCGAGTAATATCCCAGTCTTGCGTCCATCACTTCATCGCCTGATTTCAAGTAACGATTAAAGTATAACGTTTCTACTGCTTTACGTAGTGTAATCACTTGCTTCTTAGGATTATTATCACTCTTAGCAGGTTCAATATTATTCATTACCGATTGTTCATAACTTGTCGCTTTACCATCATTGATATTAAAGCGTAGACGCGCTTTATTATTGTTCATCAACGGATAACCTTCATAAGCCTGTTCATATGTCACAGTATCAGATGTAACATCACCAAGTTGATACATCTTACCATTGTAAACATTACTCATGATGTAATCTTTTAAATCACTTAAATTACTATCACTCACATTAACCGTACTATCAATCTCACCTGTTAACGTATTACCAGAATCTTCCGCTTCTAATGACGACTTACCCTTCGCATAACTTTCGAAGTCTTTAGACTTAGCAGTAATCATCTGCATCTTCGTCCCACTTACATCTTTATTTAAAATATCCTTCGAAATTTTAATTTCTTCTTGCTGGAATTTAACCTCATTATCACTTTCAGATTCGTTAATTTGAGACTTCGTCACCTTATTCACGTAAATCAATACGAGTAGGATATTAACTAGAATAAACACGAAAATAAACAATGTCTTCGTTCGTTTCCAATTCATTTATTCAAGCCTCCCATCCTCATAAGTGTACCAATCGCCGTCGTATTGAACATACCATGTTGGCACAAACTCACTATTACGTTGCACTTCTATATCATCTTTAACAGGTTGATCATCTTCTTTATAACCAATGACCATATTCGTTACCTTTTCAAAATCAATCGTATGATTATTTGCGAGTGAAGAACGAACACTTTCAACACTATCAAGTGACTTCGTTTTACCTTCTAAAGGTACACTAGAACGCAATAGCGCACGTTTGTAGTCATAAATACCTTTATCTCCCCAAGTAACCTCTATATCATTTAATTGCTGATCATTGAATGTTGGGTGCCCATTGAGGAAGAGTTGGTACGTTAATTCACCCGATGAATTATCTGTATTGAAAAGACGGAAGTCATCATTGAAGAATCCACCATGTCCATTTATATATTCAAATGTACTTGGAATCGTTGAATCCATATCACTTGAGCTAGATTCATTTTCAGATAAATTTTTATAATGATATTTCTTACTTTCATCATTATAGTTCGCTACGCCAGTGTTATTATTGTACGTTGTTGAACCACTCTTACCGCTTCGAATAATCACTGAATCGTCAAATAGAATAGCATTCATCGTTTCGACTGGAATCGTATCATAAACCATACGGTAAGAACGCATGTCTTTCGGACGATTTGGCGCAAATATATGCGTTGATTTATCAATCGTATCTTTATTTGTGATTACCTCTGAATATTTCTGCATTTCTTTATTCAAATGATCCATCACTTTAATAAAATGATTAGCTTTCGTAGTCAATGTTACTTTCATTACTTCATGACGATCTTCACTAATCGCATACAACTCTAAATTCTCTTTAGGATTTTGACTTACGATAATACGATTAAATTTGAAGTTTTTAGGTACCTTCGCTGATGAATTCAATACTTGACCTAAATATGTCGTTAGCGGCATATCATAAGTAAAATCTAGCACAGTAAAGTGGTCATTTAACATGGGAATATTTAAATTATAATCTCGATGAATATGTTCCACTTTACTGACTTCATGATTCTTCAATGTACCTGTTACTTGAGACAATTGAGCACGAGATGGTGCCAGCCCTTTAACCTTATCGCCTTTAACTTCTACAATTTGATACGGAGATATCACATTCTCAATATTGGCAGACATGGGCTTACCAATCGTCTTAGTATTGCTCTTTTTACTATCTGTGCTATCAATATTATTTAAATCTGGTGAAAAATTCCACACCATAAACGTAAGCACAACACTCATCATAACTAATAGGAAAAGAATAATGGATTTAATATGCTCTTTACTCTTCATCCCAATCACCGTCGTCTATAACTTCACATGGAAGTGTAATAAATATCGATGTGCCTTGTCCTTCAACACTATTCGCCCAAATTCTTCCATTATGCGCTTCTACAATCTCTTTCGAAATGGCAAGTCCTAAACCTGTACCACCCATTTTACGTGTACGTGCTTTATCTACACGATAGAAACGATCAAAGATTTTATCCACTTTGTTAATTGGGATACCTATACCATTGTCTTTAATACGAATCGTCATACGATTGTATAAAGCGTTTTGTTTCACGTGGAACTCGACGCGTTTTTCACCACGAGAATATTTCATCGCGTTAGTAATAACGTTATCAAACACTTGTGTCATCTTATCTGGATCAATTTCAGTAAAGATGGTTTCAGAAGGAATTTCACGTACAAACGTCGTGTCTTTCGCGGCCATTTCATGACGATTAATAATCTTATTAATGAACATGTTGAAGTCGACAATTTCCTTCGTAATTTGTTCAGATTCGTTATCCATTTTCGATAATTGTAGTAGATCATTAACAAGACGAATCATTCGCTCTGTCTCTTCACGTGTTACCGATAAGAAAGATGGTGCTAAATTATCATCTTTCCAAGCACCTTCTTCAAGTGCCTCTATGTAACTGTTCATCGATGTTAAAGGCGTACGTAATTCGTGAGATACGTTCGCAACGAATTCACGACGTTCACGTTCAACTTGTTGTTGTTCTGTAACGTCATGTAATACGGCGATGTAACCTGTCACAAATCCAGTTTCTTGAACAATCGTACTGAAATTCACACGTGCGATGATGCCTTCATCTTCATTCATATCTAATAAGAAGCTATCGTTATTCTCTTGAATTTCATCCAATGAGAATTCGTCTTCTAAATGCAATACACTTAGCATGTAATAACCGATTAAGTCTTCCTTAGACATACCTAACATTTTTATCGCCATATCATTGACGATACGCACTCGACCACGTCGGTCTGTTGCGATAATACCGTCACTCATATGCGTGATAACTGAGTCTAAACGACGTTTCTCACTCTCAGTATTCGCTTGTGCCTCTTGAACTCGCTTAGACAAGTTGTTGAAGGCTAAAGCTAATTCACCGATTTCGTCATTACCATATATCTTAACACGTTGCGTATAATTACCTTTAGACATCTCTACCGTCTGATTACGCATGTCAGTAATCGGCCTTGTAATCGTCCTCGCGATAAAGAAACCAAGTATAACGGTAATGAAGAGGGAAATCGCAGTACCGATAATGAATATTTGGTTAATATTATTCAACTGATTATATACATCATTAATATTCGATTCTATGTAAATATTACCAATCGTCTCGTTGCCATTCTTTACGGGTAAGTTGTAAATCCAAATTCGCTCTTTACCGCTACCATAGTCTTTTAAAACATTGTGACTATTTGATTCACCTAGCGATAAGGCTTTTTGAACGGAGTTATCGTTAACCTTTTGATTAATCATATTATGTGATGATATCTTCGCTGTAGCCATGATAATTTGATCTTTATCAATAAAACGAATTTCTTCAATTTCTTGACGGTTGGCATACTCATTTAATAAACTTTGAACTTCTTTTTGAGCGTTAGAGGGATCATCTCTGTATATCCGCTCAATGTTAACTTCAAGCTGTGTCGCATACTGTTTAATATTCTTCATGAAGTTATTTGTCAGTTCTTTTTCTAAACTATTAGTGAAATACAGACCGATGATTTGCATTCCAATAATAATCAATAACACATAAACAATAACAAGCTTGGTGTGAAGGGATTGTAACTGTTTCAGCCACTTCATAGTCGCAAGCCCCTAATCATGTTGTTGGAGGAAGTATCCAACGCCTCTACGTGTCACAATATATTCAGGGTGTGAAGGATCATCTTCAATCTTCTCACGTAAACGACGAATCGTTACGTCTACTGTACGCACGTCACCGAAGTAATCATAACCCCATACTGTTTGTAATAAATGTTCACGTGTCATGACTTGACCCATATGTTTAGAAAGGTAGTGGAAGAGTTCAAATTCTCTGTGTGTTAATTCAATATCTTCCCCACGCTTTTTAATCGAGTAAGCATCTGGGTAAATGACAATATCTTTAATTGTAATTTCGTTTGTCGTACCACTTACTTCTTGAGCTGGTTGTGAATAATGACGACGTAAGTTCGCTTTCACACGCGCGATTAATTCACGTGTACTGAACGGTTTCGTAACATAGTCATCCGCACCAAGTTCAAGACCTAAGACCTTATCAATTTCAGAGTCTTTCGCTGTTAACATAATAATCGGCATTTCGAATTTCTTACGTACTTCACGGCACACTTCCATACCATCACGACCAGGTAACATGATATCTAATAATACGATGTCTGGTTCTTCCTCGTAGATTAAATCTACTGCATCATTACCATCATAGGCACAGTAAACATCATATCCTTCTTTTTTCAAATTAAATTCTAAGATGTCCGCAATTGGCTTTTCGTCATCTACAACAACAACTTTTCTTGCCATATCTATAAACCTCATTTCTCAAATTGTAGTTCTATATTTTATTATTCGTTCTTATGAATTAGTAAAGATTAAACTGTGATTTGATGCGTTTTTAATAAGTTTATAGCGCATATTAATCTACTATATAATTTACCATTAATATTCATGTAATTCTATTTTCATATTTAAAATTATAGAATAGTATTCGTTTAAAGTTTACCACTCTAATTTAATATTACAAATAAGTTGAACCCTTTGAATACGGGACAAAAGTCGTAGTGACGCCCATTTAACCCATTATTACAGAATGATGATACGACTCAATGGTTTAGTAGCAAGCTTTCTATTTTAAACATAAGAATAATATTAAGATTCTGTTGCGACGTCATACTTTTGTAATGCTAAAGAATGTATTACGATATTTAGCTTTTAGTATATTTTTTGATTTTTTGAAAAGGATATCTAAAAAGTTTAAAATGTGGATTTACATGAGTAAGTAAAATGAAGGCATAAAAAAATGCCTATCCTTTTGGATAAGCAATACGGTCTCGACGGGAATCGAACCCGCGATCTCCTGCGTGACAGGCAGGCGTGTTAACCGCTACACTACGAGACCTAAAAAATGGTGACTCCTACGGGACTCGAACCCGTGTTACCGCCGTGAAAGGGCGGTGTCTTAACCGCTTGACCAAGGAGCCGTTCTTAAGCACAAGATAGATTATAGCACAGGCTTTATTTTGAATACAAGACATTTTTTACATAATTTTAATATTTTTTTATAATTCCTTAATTTTTTGGATAAACGTTGTAATAACAATGGTTTTAAGGTTACAAATGCTATATTTATCGATTTTTTACACTTATATTTTTATAAAAAACGGGGGTGCGACAGAAATAAAATTTTCTCAAAGTTTATTTCGTTGTTACCTCGTCAAGGATGACTAGGTTTGAAAAAAGCTTGATACAAGAGCATTTTTCAAATCAGTCAGCTACTGACAAAATGATAAAGTAGACTGAGACATTTTATTTTGTCCCAGCCTCACTAATTATTAATATTGTTGGAATGATAGACGGGTTACAGTGAGCAAGTTTTTCGGCAGAAATACTCAAAGTTCGACAAAACTTGAAAAACAGTTTTGCTCACTTTTCGATTCTGTTCAAAACCTAAACGCTCACTTGCGCACCTTTTTTACCACAATTGTTCTAATAGGTTTGTTTGGTCACGGTCTGGACCTACTGAGAAGATTGAAATACGTACATTACATAATTCAGAGATGCGTTCTAAGTATTTACGTGCATTATCTGGTAATTCTTCTAATGTACGGCAACCAGTGATATCTTCTTCCCATCCTGGTAACTCTTCAAAAATTGGTTTACAACGACGTAATTGATCTAAGTTAGCAGGATATTCTGTAATTTCTTCTCCATCTAATTCGTAAGCAGTACAAATCTTCACTGTATCAAGACCTGTAAGTACGTCGATAGAGTTAATAGATAAGTCTGTAATACCACTAACACGACGAGAGTGACGTAATACAACTGAGTCAAACCAACCTACACGACGTGGACGTCCTGTTGTTGTACCGTATTCACGACCAACTTCTCTAATATGATGTCCATCTTCATCAAATAATTCTGTAGGGAATGGACCATCGCCTACACGAGATGTATATGCTTTACATACACCAATCACTTTAGATACGAAAGTTGGGCCTACACCTGTACCAACTGTTACATTACCTGCAACAGGGTTACTTGAAGTTACGAAAGGATATGTACCATGGTCAAT
The DNA here is from genome assembly GCF_001836805.1 of Staphylococcus sp. HMSC062A01. Classification (NCBI taxonomy): domain Bacteria; kingdom Bacillati; phylum Bacillota; class Bacilli; order Caryophanales; family Staphylococcaceae; genus Staphylococcus; species Staphylococcus sp. HMSC062A01. The sequence goes on along the minus strand of NZ_KV830643.1, from coordinate 118,530 downwards.
ATCTAACATAACACCTTGTGCACCTTCAAATAAAACTTTTTCTTCAGCTACAAATGCATCATCTAAGATTTTAGAAGTATCTGTAACAAACTCTTTCAAACGTTGGCCTGCAGCATAGTATTCATCAAAGATTTCATCGAAACGTGGGCAAGTTTCATTAAACATGCCTTTGAAGTATGCATTTTTAACTTCAATGTTTTCTTTTAAACGTCTTTCAAATGTTTCTTTTTCTAATAAGTCAGCCATACGGATACCAATACGTTGCGCTTTATCCACATAAGCTGGTCCGATACCTTTCTTAGTAGTACCGATTTTATTATCACCACGACGACGTTCTTCATATTCATCTTGTGCTAAGTGATATGGAAGAATGACTTGCGCACGGTTAGAAATACGTAAGTTTGAAGTAGATACACCACGTTCATTTAAACCGTCTAATTCTTTTAATAATGCAACTGGATCTACAACTACACCGTTACCTATAACTGCAAGTTTATCTTTATAAAATATACCTGATGGCACTAAATGTAATTTATAAGTTTCTCCACCAAATTGAATCGTATGACCTGCGTTATTACCTCCTGAAAAACGTGCAATAACATCTGCTTGTTCCGCTAAGAAATCTGTAATTTTACCTTTACCTTCGTCTCCCCATTGTGTCCCAACAACTACGATTGATGACATGTGAGCACCTCCAAAGTTTTCTCAATTAACCATTAAGTATTCTATCAATACGAACTTCATAATGCAAATAAAAATCGAACATTAATTTTAGCGTATAATAGTTCTACACTCTAACGTCAATTTATTTAACAAAACTGTTAAAACCTTGATAGTACAACGATTCAAACTCATTTACCAAAAAATCATTACACATACTTACGCTCAAATTCTATCATCAAAACAAAGTAAAAACCGTACATTAAATTAACAATATAATTTAATGTACGGTAAAATATTTTTATGACATTTCTGCATGTGCATAATCAATGTCTGTAAATTTATTATATTGTTTCATGAAATGTAACTTCACAGTACCAGTCGGACCATTACGTTGTTTAGCGATAATGATTTCAATTTCACCATTTTCATCATTCGATTGTGGTTCGAAATTTCCCCCGTCATCGTCATCTTCGCCTTCACCGCGATTATAATAGTCATCACGATATAAGAAGGCAACGATATCCGCATCTTGCTCGATAGAACCTGATTCACGAATATCACTCATCATTGGTCGTTTATCTTGACGTTGTTCCACGCCACGAGATAACTGACTTAGTGCAATAACTGGACATTCTAATTCACGAGCAATCGCTTTTAAAGTACGTGAAATTTCAGATACTTCTTGCTGTCTGTTATCAGAAGCACGTGAACCACTCCCTTGAATTAACTGTAAATAGTCAATCACAATCATGTCTAAACCATGTTCTTGTTTTAAACGACGGCATTTAGAACGTAAGTCTGTAATTCGAATACCAGGTGTATCATCAATGAAGATCTTGGTACGTGATAATTTACCGACTGCTATTGTAAATCGATTCCAGTCTTCTTCTGTCATCGTACCTGTACGTAGTCGATTGGAATCCACATTACCTGAACTACAAATCATACGTGTTGCTAATTGGTCTGCCCCCATCTCAAGTGAGAAAATGCCGACAGTATAATTACCTTCATGTGTCGCTACCTTTTGAGCAATGTTAAGAGCGAAGGCAGTCTTACCTACTGAAGGACGGGCAGCTAAGATAATTAAGTCGTTTCTGTTAAATCCAGCTGTCATTTGGTCTAAATCACGATAACCCGTAGGAATACCCGGCGTTTGACCACTATTTTGGTCGAGCTCTTCAGCTGTTTCATAAACTTGTCCTAATACATCTCTAATATCCTTAAATCCATCACTTTGACGATTAGAGGATAATTCAAGAATACGTCGCTCGGCATCACTTAATATCGCATCTAATTCAAGTTCATTATCATAACCATCGTTGGCAATACTATCCGCAGTTTGAATTAATCTGCGTTTTAATGCATGGTTTGCGACGATATTTGTATAATACTGAATGTTACGTGTCGTAGGTACATTATTTGAGAGTTCCGCTAAATACTGAGGACCACCAGCCTCGCTTAATGTACCTTCTTTCGTTAATTGATCCATTAACGTTACGACATCAATTTCATCACCATCTTCATTTAAGTTCATCATCGCTCTGAAGATGTGTTGGTGGGCACCTCTATAAAAGGACTCAGGAAGGAGCACTTCCTGAGTCGAATTAATCAATTGTGGATCTAAAATAATTGCACCTAAGACAGATTGTTCAGCTTCATTATTATGTGGCATTTGCTTTTGCTCATACATATTATCCATTAATCATTACACCTCTAAATCCATCTTAATTTTCACAAATCATAGTGCAACATTGTTATTTGAAAATTTTTAGTCATTAGTTCACGTAGCGTAGTTGAATGACGCTCAAATACACAGTTTTTAATGAACTTAAGTGCTTTAGCACTTAAGTAAGTAGTTCTAATGATTATAATCAAAGAACTACTTTACCCGCTTCTTACTTCTCTACAGTGTGAACACGGATTGTACCTTCAACTTCTTTGTCTAATTTAACAGGTACATTTGTATAACCTAATGCATGGATACCTTGAGGTAAATCCATTTTACGTTTATCAATTTTAATATCATGTTGTGTTTTAAGTGCTTCAGCAATTTGTTTAGTACTTACAGAACCAAACAATTTGCCTCCTTCACCAGTTTTAGCACTCACTTCAACTTCAATTTCTTCTAATTTTGATTTTAAGGCTTTAGCGTCATCAATTTCTTTTTGTCTATCCGCTTCAGCACGTTTATTTTGTTGTTCCAATTGTTTCAAATTACCTGGAGTTGCTTCAACAGCATAATTATTTTTAATTAAAAAGTTATTTGCATATCCTACTGGTACATCTTTAATTTCGCCTTTTTTACCTTTACCTTTAACATCTTGTGTGAAAATTACTTTCATGCGTCTTCACTCCTACTCATTTGTTCTGTAATTGCTTGTTGTAACTGTTCAATCGCTTCTTCAATTGATAATCCTTTCAATTGTGTTGCAGCGTTAGTTAAGTGACCACCGCCACCTAAGGCTTCCATCGTTAATTGAACATTAATAGAGCCTAATGAACGTGCTGATATACCGATTAAGTTATCTTCACGTTTAGCTACTACATAAGAAGCTTCTATACCTTCTAAACTTAACAACTCATCCGCAGCTTGTGCAACTGTAACAGGATGATAAATTTTTTCGTTAGAACCATGGGCAATTGCAATGCCATTATCTTGAACTTCAACCGTTCGAATAAGTTCTGAACGATTAATATACGTATCGATGTCATCTTTTAAGAAGTGTTGCGTTAATATCGTATCTGCACCATGGGCACGTAAATAGCTTGCCGCGTCAAACGTTCTAGAACCTGTACGCAATGTGAAGTTACGTGTATCAACAATGATACCTGCATACATAACAGTAGATTCTAAACGTGTTAAACGTTGTTCAGTTGGTTGATATTCTAATAACTCTGTTACAAGTTCTGCAGTCGAGCTTGCATAAGGTTCCATATATACTAATAATGGGTTAGAAATAAAGCTTTCTCCTCGTCTATGATGGTCAATCACGACTTTACGATTAGCTTTATTTAGAATGTTCTCATCTAATACCATTTCTGGTTTATGCGTATCCACAACGACAATTGTAGATTTAGATGTCATCATATCCCATGCTTCATCTGATGTAACAAATCGTTCTTTCAACTCAGGTTTCTTATCGATTTCATCCATCACTCGGCGTAACGTTGGATCAATATCTTCCTCGTTTAAAACAACATAGGCCTCTAAATTATTCATTAATGCGAATCTTGAAACCCCAATTGCCGCACCTATAGCATCTAAGTCAGGACGTTTATGTCCCATAATGATAACTTTATCGCCTTCAGTTAAGATATCCTTTAATGCGTGAGAAATAACACGCGCTCTTACACGTGTACGTTTTTCCATCGGGTCAGTCTTACCGCCATAGAATCGCACGTTTCCGTTCATATTCTTGATAGCTACTTGGTCACCACCACGACCTAATGCTAAATCTAGACCAGATTGTGATAATTCACCAAGATCGATTAAGTTCTCTGTACCTTCTCCGACACCGATACTTAGTGTTAGTTGAGCACGGTAACCGACACTCTTTTCACGTAATTGGCTAAGGATTTCAAAGTTAGATTCTTCGATTTCGGCTAATATTTTTTGATTTAAATACGCTACGAACTGGTCAGAATTATATCGTTTAAAGTAAATATTGTATTCTGATGCCCAACGACTAATCACTCGTGTTACCATTGAGTTGATTTCAGAACGTTGCGTGTCGTTCATATTTTGCGTAATTTCATCGTAGTTATCTAAGAATAACGTTGCGATGATTGGTTTTGATTCTTCATATAACTCATTAGTTTGTACTTCATCTGTAATATCGAAGAAATATAAACAACTTTCTTCCTCTGAATGACGAACGTGGTAATGATATTGACCATGTTCGATTTCAACTTCTTGTACCTTTTCAAGCTGCTTTAAAATATTCGGAAAAACTTCATTGACTGGTTCTGAGATGACATTCGTTTCTAAGTGTTCAGACATGTACTGGTTAATCCATTCAATATGGTCATCAGCATCAAGCACGACCATACCAATAGGTAATCGTTTAATTGCTCTGTTGCTTCCAGCCGAGATGTGACCACTTAAGTTATCCACATAATTATCCATTTTCAATAAGGCTTGTCTGACTAACACGATGCTAATAATAATCATCACGACTAAAATAGCTGCTGCAATTGTAGCGACTAATGGTTTAAAGATAAACCATACAACTACAAGTGCAATCGAAGTGAGTACCATTAAAATAAATGGTATCAATAGCGCCTTCTTAGTGGATTGACGGTTCATTATTCCACCTCTATTCACTTTTTAAAGTCATTTTTTAATCATTCGTTTTAAATTAATTCCTAAATCAAGTACGCCAAGTAATGCAATGATATGTGTTGCTGGTGTAATAATTGTCCCCACAACCATCAGCAATATCGTTACAGCGTTTGGTATACGTTTTGCTTTACCAAAGAAATGAATTACACTCAATCCTTGGATATACATCAGTAATGATAACACAACTTCGAAATTTAACACGATACTTTGGAAAGTACTTGGTTCAGTAGCGAACATTACACAAAGTAAAACAACCATATATACCCATAGTAATGAACGGTTAAGCTGCCAAGCAAATAAAGGTTTAAAAATTGGTGTAGCTACTTTAAATTTACGAAGAATTGGAAATGTAATAATTAAGTTAATTAAGACTAAAATAAAGACCGTAATGATAATAAAACTTGGAAGTTGAACTGCCATTTGACGGAAGCCTTCTTCTAAGATTGTTTTATAATCTGCTTCAACACCTGATGTTACAACAGCATTATGCATTGTATCTTTAAAAGGCTTAATTAATGTCGTAGCGCTAGGTATCTTTTTAAACGTTTGTAATAACATAAATGCGACTAAAGTAAATATACTTAAATATGTTGTAGCTATAAATAAGATTCGTTCTTTAGAGGCACGTTCTTTCAATAATTGGCCAATAATAAAGCTAAGTATTAAAACTAAAATCATGGCACTTAATACAAATGTATTACCCAACAATGTGGTAAGAATAACTGTGATCAAAGCTCCAATTCCAAATGATGGAATAGACTTATTCCATAAAATAATACCTGGAATTGTAGCGAATAAACATAGAATTAATCCAAGTACTGGTAATACATACGTAACTAAAGCAACCATAACAAGTGCAATTGTTCCTATAATTGTTGCTTTAGGATGTACTTTTGAAAACAAATTCGCCACTCCTATACTATTTTGACTATAACTTCTATTTTAACCTCTAAGCAAAATTAAAACAAATTGTGAAGATTGAGGTATAGCATAAGACTATAACAATGTGTTTTTACTTCCATAGCGACGACCTACCCGCTTCGTCTATTTCCGCTTAAATTTCGTTACTTTAAGAAAATGATACAAGTTAGGTGCCCAATCATTAAAATTTAATAAAAAGCCATCATGACCTACATTATCTGGAACAAAGAAATGACGATGATATTTAAATCGTTCCCCTACTGCCCTCACTTGATCATCTGGATATAATAAATCATCCGTAAATCCCATTGTTAATACCTTAGTATCTAGAGATTGATAAACATCATCTACATTCGTGCGTCCGCGATCAACATTATGGCTATCTAAAACATTTAGCATTGTTAAATAACAGGACAAATCATAAGTTTCTTTAAATTTATTACCTTGATGTCGTTGATAACTCACCACTTCATCTGGTGAAAAGCGTTGGTCATAACTTTTAGATGAACGATACGTTAGAAAGCCTAATTGTCGTGCAATACTAAGACCTTCTTTGCCACCAAGATGAATCGCTTCTCGTGCAATTTCATTGAAAGCACGACTATATGACGACGTCTTATCAGTTGCTGCTAGAATAACCGCCTTATCCACTTCAAATTGTTGATTATATAGAAGCTCCATGACTTGCATGCCACCTAGACTACCACCAATTAAAATATTAATCTTGTCGAAGCCAAGTGCGCGTATGCCCAATTCAATAGCTTTTACAATATCTCTCAAAGTTAAATGCTTTGGAAAATTTGGATTAGTTAAAGGAGAACTTGAACCAAAGGGACTACCAATAACATTAAACGTTAGAAATTGATAATCATAAATCGGCATATAACCACCGTCTATAATTTCACGCCACCAACCAGGCTCGTCATCTGTGCCATATGTTAGATGATTACCAGTAAGTGCGTGACACACTACAACAAGCGGTTGACCAGCATAGCCTACATGTTCATAACGTAATTGTAAATTATCAATCATTTCACCTGATTCAGTTGTAAAGGGTCCTAAATTTAATGTTTCTACTGTGTAATTGGTCATGCGGTTACCTCCTTTTAAATAAAAAATCGCCTATACTCAATTATTAAAGTATGAGGCGATTTGTCTCCATTACTTATCATTCGAGTATCTCGTTGGTAGTAGCACCGTGCGTATGCATCGCCGGTTGCTGAAGTTTCTCAGGGCCGTGTCCCTCCACTTCTCTTAATAAGTTTTTTATCTCTATTCATTTACTGCGTATTTATAAAATAGTATCAATGTACCATTTACGTTCTAGACTTTTATTGTATCTAATTGTATAACCAACTTCAATTGTTAGTTGTTGGGTTCTGCCTTTTCTAAAAGAAGAAACGTAAACCTGCTATAAGAACAATCCCCACTAATATTGTTGTCGTAAGACTTCGTGTAAAAAGTGCAACAAAAACAGTCGGAATTGTTACTAAAACAAATGGGATATTGAGTGTATATCCTGCTACGCCCTCTTGTTGCTCGATAATGCCATCTAAGATAAGTGCTGTAAATAATGTAATTGGTATAAACGATAACCATTTAATTACCGTTTCTGAAAGTTGAATACGTGAAATCATTAAGAATGGGACTACTCGAATAATTAAAGTTACAAGTCCACACAACACGATTAATATAAACATGTGCCAAGATGTTGTCATTTATCCATCACCACCCCTAATGTTGCTGCTAACATAGATGCAATTAAAATTGCGACGTATGACGGCATGAACCAGCTTAAACTGAGCATCATCACGATGACAAATACGATAAGTACTATGTAAATTTTAAGTTTAGATGAAGTGATTGATTCAAATTGTGCCATTGTTAAAAAGATAAACATCGCGGTAATCGCAAAATCGAGACCTAACATATCTGGATTAGATATGTATTTACCGAGTAACGCACCAACAATACTTGCTAGTGCCCAAAATGAATATGCAGTTAGATTCAATCCATGTAACCAACGATCGTTTATCTTCTCCCCTTTTAAATGAGGCGTGATTGCAACGCCAAAGGTTTCATCTGTCAAAATTGAAGATAAGCCTAGTCGATTCCAAATATCATAATCTTTATAATTAGGTGCTAACGTCATTGAAAGTAGGAAGAAACGTGAATTGACAATCAATGTTGTAAGGACAATGGCAGAAATCGGTGTTCCAGTAGCCACAAGCGCACATATAATAAATTGTGCTGCACCAGCATACACAAGCAAACATAATAATAGTATTTCGATGATACTAAAGTGTTGTGAAGCCGCCACTATTCCAAATGATAGTCCAATTCCAACGTAGCCTAATAAAGTAGGTATACATTCTTTAACGCCCTGTTTAAATGTCACATGTGATGGCATCTTTGTAACCTCCTTTATTCTTATTAATTTTATAAAGTAATATACTAATATTTTCAGTCTAATATACGGATGCTAGAGTGGCAACAACATTAGACGCAGGGTTGTGTGACGTTAGACTGAACGACTACTTAGAAGTGTTGATTTGAAAGTATTTTAAATGTGTCTGTTTTTGTAGACAACGGTTTATTTATCTCTTAAAAAGTAGTCTAAATTAGCCTTTTTACTTCATCCCTTTATTAAGAAAAAGTGGAATTTTATGCAATTAATTATTAGAAATATACTAAGAGGAGATGGACTAAATTTAATATATTAGAATCTCATATGTAAGGACGAAAAAAAACTGAGAAAAGCTCGGTAAGAGCATTTTCTCAGTTTAGTAAGCTACTACGAATTTGCGATATAGCCTTAACATATTTATTTTAATCTGTACTTCTTACTAACTAATGAATTAGTCGTTTACTGGACGGATTTCAGTTTTACCACCCATGAATGGTACTAATGCTTCTGGAATTGTTATTGAACCATCTGCATTTTGATAGTTTTCAACGATAGCTGCAAATGTACGACCTACAGCAAGTCCACTACCATTTAAAGTATGTGCTAATTCTGGTTTAGAAGCGGCATCACGTTTAAAGCGGATGTTAGCACGACGCGCTTGGAAATCAGTACAGTTTGAGCAAGAACTAATTTCTTTATAGTTGTCATAACTTGGTAACCATACTTCTAAGTCGTATGTTTTACTAGCACTGAAACCGATGTCGCCAGTACATAAGATAACACGACGATATGGTAAACCTAATTCTTCAAGAATTGCTTCAGCATTTTGTGTCATATCTTCTAAAGCGTCCCAAGAATCTTCAGGTTTTTCGATACGAACCATTTCAACTTTGTCGAATTGGTGTAAACGGATTAAACCTCTTGTATCTCTACCAGCTGATCCTGCTTCACTACGGAAACAAGCTGTTTGAGCAGTGAATTTTTCTGGTAATACGCCTGGTTGGATGATTTCATCTCTATAGAAGTTTGTTAATGGAACTTCTGCAGTTGGAATTGTGTATAAACCTTCTTTTTCAACTTTGAATAAATCTTCTTCAAATTTAGGTAATTGACCAGTACCAAACATTGTATCTGCATTAACTAATTGAGGTGTCATCATTTCAGTATAACCGTGTTGCGTTGTATGTTTAGTAAGCATGTAGTTCATTAATGCACGTTCTAATAATGCACCATCTTTAGTTAAGTATACGAAACGCGCACCTGAAATTTTTGCAGCACGTTCAAAGTCTGCCATTTTTAATTCTTCTACTAAGTCCCAGTGTGCTTTTGGTTCAAAGTCAAATTCACGAGGTGTACCCCATTTTTTAACTTCAACGTTTTCTTCATCAGAATCCCCTTGTGGTACATCTTCAGCAATTAGGTTAGGGATACGAATTAAGATATCTCTAACTTTATTATCCACTTCGTTAAGTTTAGCGTCGTTTTCTTTGATTTCGTCACCAAGTTCACGCATTTCTTTGATAACGTCGTCTGCATTTTCTTTGTTACGTTTCTTTTCAGCGATTTCTTCACTTACTTTGTTACGACGTGCTTTCATTTCTTCAGTTTTACCGATTAATTGACGACGTTCATTATCTAATTCTAATACTTCGTCAACTACTTTAGGATCATCTCCACGTAGTTCAATTTTGCTCTTAACTGTGTCTGCTTGTTCTCTGAATAGTCTAATGTCTAACATGTAATACTCATCCTTCCCAATTTTTGAAAAATTTAATTTCGGATAACATGCGTATTTTCAATAAAAAAAGACCACATCCCCTTTACAAGGGACGTGGTCTACGCGTTGCCACCCTATTTAACAATTTAACACTACATATGTATCAAATTGCACTTTCCTTAAAATAACGGTTATTACCGGTTGTTCACAATTGTAGGTAGATTCGCATAACAATCAATTACTTGTTCACACTCAACACAAGCTCTCTGAAATTAATTAATTATGTTACTTGTCCCACGAACAATAACTTATTAAGTTATTTTTAATATAGCAAACTCCTTTATAATTAGCAAGTAAATTGTAAATAATATTATATTCATGCTAGTCGTAAACACCCTCTATTAACCAACATAATCACTTCCCATCATTCATTACAAAATAATCTTCATAATAGTGTTGACGAAAGTCATTCACAGGTATAATATTTTCTATTGTATTTAAAAAGGTCATAAACAAACATTCAAATTTAAAACTCAACAGGCGAGTTAGTTGTTGATGCTTTCGCTACGCATCTCATCGTCACTTAAAATTTGAGTTATATATAGAATTGACAATAATCACATTTTTACAATTTAGTATTATACGTTCGAAACGTCTTCAAGGGAGGGTTTAATTCATGGAAACATTAACAACAGTTAATATTCCTAAAAGAAAAGAAGAGACACATAAAGGTGACTATGGAAAGATTTTACTTATAGGTGGGAGTGCCAATTTAGGGGGAGCAATCATGTTGGCTGCGCGTGCATGTGTTTATAGTGGGAGTGGATTAATTACAGTAGCTACACATCCTACAAATCATGCTGCACTTCATTCTCGTTGCCCAGAAGCGATGGTTATCGATATTAACGACACTAAAATGTTAACTAAAATGATTGAGAACACTGATAGTATTTTAATTGGGCCAGGCTTAGGTGTCGATTTCAAAGGTAATAACGCAATTACATTTTTACTACAAAATATTCAGCCACATCAAAACTTAATTGTTGATGGTGATGCTATAACGATATTTAGTAAATTAAAACCTGATATCCCAACTTGCCGTGTTATCTTCACGCCACATCAAAAGGAATGGGAACGTTTGAGTGGTATCCCTATTGAAGAACAAACTTATGAACGTAATAGAGAAGCTGTAGATAAGTTAGGTGCTGCAGTTGTACTGAAAAAACACGGTACTGAAATATTCTTCAAAGACAAAGAATATAGACTTGCCATTGGTACACCGGCAATGGCGACTGGTGGCATGGGAGATACGTTAGCTGGTATGATTACAAGCTTTGTTGGACAATTTGATGATTTTAGAGATGCGATAACAAGCGCAACTTATACACATAGTTATATTGGAGAAAAATTATCTGAATCTATGTATGTCGTACCACCTTCACGTTTAATTAGTGAAATTCCATACGTTATGAAAGAATTAGAAAACTAAATAAGCTATAAAAATAAGGCTTCCCTGGTATTAGGGAAGTCTTATTTGTTGAAGAAATCAATATTGTTGTAACTTTCTATTATTGATTAACCTTCTATTCTTTAGTTTTCGTCATCTTCATCATTGTTAGATGCATTTTCAATGTCTTCATTTACACGATCCATGAAGTCTTGTCTAACTTCAATACGTTCATCTGTTGCATCTTCATCAGATGAAACTGTAGTCTCTTCGTCCGCTTCAGTATGAAGTGCGTTACCTGGTGTATCATCATCAATTACTTCTTCACTAGGACTTTCTGTACTTTCTGCATTTGATTCACCATTTTCAGTTTGAGCAGCCTCAGTCGCATCTTCATCTTCTGTTTTATCAATAACTTTAGCAACTGTTGATACAAATTGATCATCGCCTAATTTCATTAAGCGAACACCTTGAGTTGCACGACCATTTTGAGAAATATCTTCTACTTCTAAACGAATGATAACACCACTATTTGTAACAATCATTAAGTCTTCTTCGCCATTAACAGTTGTGATACAAACGATATTACCATTACGTTCAGTAATCTTCGCAGTCTTGATACCTTTACCACCACGATTTGATAAGCGATATTCACTCACTGGCGTACGTTTACCATAACCATTTTCAGTGACGACTAGCACTTCATCTTCGCTATCGGCATGGGCAACATCTAGACCTACAACGACATCATCTTCACGTAATGAGATACCTCTTACACCTGCAGCAGTACGACCTAATGGACGTAAACTTGTTTCTGCAAATCTAATTAATGAAGCATGGGATGTTCCAATTAAGATATCTTGGTTACCATCTGTAAGACGTACTGCAATTAATTCATCGTCTTCTTTGAATCCAATCGCAATCTTACCGTTCTTATTGATATGTGAGAAATTGCTTAAAGCAGAACGTTTCACAATACCATTTTTAGTTGCAAATACTAAGTAACTATCTTCATCTTCAAGGTTTCTAACAGCAATCATCGTACTGATTGTTTCATCATTATCTAATTCAATCGCATTAATGACTGGAATACCTTTAGATTGGCGAGATAATTCTGGAACTTCGTATCCTTTAAGTTTATAAACACGGCCTTTATTCGTGAAGAATAGAACGTGGTCATGTGTACTTAACGTTACAAGTTGACTTACGAAATCTTCTTCCAATGTATTCATACCTTGAACGCCGCGTCCGCCACGGTGTTGTGAACGATACGTTGAAACTGGTAAACGTTTAATATAGTTATTATGGCTCAATGTGATGACGATTTGTTCTTCAGGAATTAAATCTTCATCTTCTAAATCATCTAAGCCACCTAATTGAATTTCTGTACGACGTTTGTCACCAAAACGTTCTTTAATATCAGTTAACTCATCACGAACTAATTGAAGTAAAACTTCGTCATCGGCTAAGATTTCTTCAAGTTCAGAAATATAACCGAGTAATTCGTTGTATTCATTTTCAATTTTATCTCGTTCTAAACCAGTTAAACGTCTCAAACGCATATCTAAAATAGCTTGCGCTTGACGTTCAGATAATTTAAAACGCTCTTGCAATGTTTCCATAGCGACTTTATCTGTTTCTGATTCACGAATTGTCGTAATAATCTCATCGATATGATCTAACGCTATACGTAAACCTTCTAAGATATGTGCTCGGTCTTTCGCTTTTTTCAAGTTGTATTCAGTACGACGACGTACAACTGTCTTTTGATGTTCTAAATATTCAACTAAAGCTTGTTTTAAATTGATTAATTTTGGACGTCCATTAACAAGTGCAATCATATTAACACCAAATGAAGTTTGTAATGGCGTCTGTTTATATAAATTGTTTAAAATAACATTGGCATTTGCATCTTTACGAACATCGATTACTACTCTAACGCCAGTACGTAAACTTGTTTCATCACGTAAATCAGTAATACCTTCAATTTTCTTTTCACGAACAAGTTCTGCAATCTTCTCAATCATACGCGCTTTATTAACTTGATACGGGATTTGAGTCACTACGATACGTTGGCGACCGCCACCTCGCTCTTCAATTTCCGCACGTGCACGCATTTGAATTGATCCTCGACCTGTTTCATAAGCACGTCGGATGCCACTTTTCCCTAGAATTAAACCAGCTGTTGGAAAATCAGGGCCTTGAATATCTTCCATAAGCTCTGCAATCGTTACATCTGGATTCTTACTTAAATGTAAAACACCGTTGATGACTTCGGTTAAATTGTGAGGAGGAATATTTGTTGCCATACCTACAGCGATACCTGATGCACCATTAACTAATAAGTTAGGGAAACGAGAAGGTAAGACTTCCGGCTCTCTTTCAGTACCATCATAGTTATCTAGAAAATCGATTGTATCTTTGTTAATATCACGCAGTAATTCTAACGTAATCTTAGTCATCTTCGCTTCAGTATAACGCATGGCAGCGGCACCATCGCCGTCCATTGAACCAAAGTTACCTTGACCATCGACAAGTGGATAACGATAACTGAATGTTTGTGCCATTCTGACCATGGCATCATAGATTGATGAGTCTCCGTGAGGGTGATATTTACCCATTACATCCCCAACGATACGTGCTGATTTTTTATATGGTTTATCAGGGGTCATACCTTGTTCATTTAAGCCATATAAGATACGACGGTGTACAGGTTTTAAACCATCACGTACATCAGGTAACGCACGTGAAACGATAACGCTCATTGCATAGTCTAAGAATGATTCGCGCATCTCGCTGGTTATATTTCGTTCATTTATTCTTGATTGAGGTAAGTCAGCCATCAAGATATCCTCCTTCTATAATCAATTCACTTAAAATAGCAAGACTGCAAGCCATTATGCTGTACAGTCTTTAAGATTTTCAATACTAGACGTTAACTTAGAAATCTAAGTTCGCATATACTGCATTGTCTTCGATAAATTGTCTACGATTTTCAACTACATCACCCATTAACATTTCAAATGTTTGGTCCGCTTCAATCGCATCTTCTAATTTAACTTGTAACATCATACGGTTTTCAGGATTCATAGTCGTTTCCCATAATTGATCCGCATTCATTTCTCCTAAACCTTTATAACGTGATATTTGCCATTTAGGTGTAGGGCTTAATTCTGATTTCAATTTATCAAGTTCACGATCATTAAATACATAATATTTTTGTTTGCCTTGTGCTAATTTATACAATGGCGGTTGTGCAATATACACATATCCCGCTTCGATTAGTGGTCTCATGAAACGATAGAAGAACGTTAGTAATAAAGTTCTAATATGCGCGCCATCCACATCAGCATCTGTCATGATTACAATTTTATGATAACGTGCTTTAGAGATATCGAACTCGCCACCAATACCAGTACCAAAGGCTGTAATCATTTGACGTATTTCATTATTGTTAAGAATACGGTCTAAACGTGCTTTTTCAACGTTTAAGATTTTACCTCTTAACGGCAAGATAGCTTGTGTTTTAGAGTCACGACCTTCTTTTGTAGACCCCCCGGCAGAGTCACCCTCTACTAGGAAGATTTCACTTTCTTCAGGTTTCTTACTTGAACAGTCTGCAAGTTTACCTGGTAAGCTTGAAATTTCTAAAGCTGATTTACGACGTGTCACTTCACGTGCTTTCTTTGCTGCGACACGTGCACGTGATGCCATAATTCCTTTTTCCACAACGATGCGTGCAACATTTGGATGTTCATATAAGAAACGTTCAAAATGCTCGGCAAACAATCTATCAACAATTTGACGTACTTCAGAGTTACCTAATTTCGTTTTAGTTTGTCCTTCGAATTGAGGATCACCGTGTTTAATTGATACGACGGCTGTTAAACCTTCACGTGTATCTTCGCCAGACAATCTTTCTTTATCGTCTTTAATAATCTTACTTTGTGTTCCATAGCTATTTAATATACGCGTTAAGGCACGTTTGAAACCATCTTCATGCGTACCACCTTCATAAGTATGAATATTATTCGCATAAGATAATAAGTTTGTTGCATAACCGCTGTTATATTGCATAGCGATTTCTATTTCTACATCATCTTTAGTTTGATGAATATAAATAGGTTCTTCATGAATAGGCTCTTTATTTTCGTTTAATAGTTCAACGTAAGATTTAATACCGCCTTCATAGTAATATGTATCTTCGCGTTGCTCTACATCTTCACGCTCATCTCTTAAAGTGATTGAAATACCTTTGTTCAAGAATGCAAGCTCTCTAATACGCTTTTGTAGCGTTTCATAGTTATAAACAGTTGTTTCAGTGAATATCTCACTATCTGCTTTAAAGCGAATGACTGTACCTGTTTTATCAGTGCTACCTACTTCTTTAAGATCAAATTGAGGTACACCTTTTTTATATGCTTGATGATAGATAGTATCGTTACGATGAACGTATACCTCTAATTCTTCAGACAATGCGTTAACAACTGAAGAACCTACACCATGTAGACCACCAGATACTTTATAACCGCCACCGCCGAATTTACCACCAGCATGCAGTACAGTTAAGATAACTTCAACTGCTGGACGGCCCATTTTTTCTTGAATATCAACAGGAATGCCTCGACCATTGTCAGTTACTTTAATCCAATTGTCTTTTTCAATAATAACTTCGATTTGATTTGCATAACCAGCAAGTGCCTCGTCGATACTGTTATCCACGATTTCCCATACTAAGTGGTGCAAACCTCTTTCTGAAGTTGACCCTATATACATACCAGGTCTTTTACGAACGGCTTCTAACCCTTCTAATACCTGTATCTGTCCAGCACCATAGTTATCTGTGTTGTTTACATCTGACAATGTATTCACCATCACTTTCTATTACTTTATAATTTCACCTTGATTGATTCGATAAAGCTTAGCATTATTCATAATTTCATGATCTATGCCGTCTACAGATGTTGTTGTTACAAAGGTTTGTACTTTATGTTGAATCGTGCTTAATAGATGTGTTTGTCGAGAATCATCTAATTCGCTTAACACATCATCCAATAATAAGATTGGATATTCTCCAACTTCAATATTCATTAACTCTATTTCTGCTAATTTAATGGATAATGCAGTCGTACGTTGCTGCCCTTGAGATCCATATGTTTGTGCATCCATATCATTTACATTAAAGCCTAAATCATCTCTATGTGGTCCAAATAAACAGACGCCTCTATCCATTTCTCGCTTAATATTGTCATTCAATAGCGTAATCACTTCGTCCAATAACGTCTGTTCACCTTTGCTCATATCACTGAGTTTAATACTTGGTAAATAAGTTAATGACAACGTTTCTCTCTCATTCGTGATACCTGCATGAATCGGTTTAGCCAATGATTCTAATTCTTTGATGAAATGCTCTCGTCTCAACGTTACATTTAAAGCATATTGTGCAAATTGTTGGTTTAAGACTTCTAACATTGTAGTGTCTTGCTTCTGGCCCAATTGCAGTTGCTTTAAGTAATTATTCTTCTGTTTGAGAATACGCTGGTATTGAGCCAAATCATTTAAATATACTGCAGATATCTGACCTAATTCCATATCAATAAAGCGTCTTCGTATCTGAGGGGAGCCTTTAACAATATTTAAATCTTCTGGCGCAAAAAGAACCACGTTAAGATGTCCAACATACTGAGTTAGTCGACTTTGTTCTAAGTGGTTCACTTTTACTTGTTTACCTTTTTTAGTTATAAACATCGTTAGTGGCATCGTTCCATGTCTATAATTTAGTACACCCTCTATTTTAGCATACTCTGAGTTAAACCGTATAAGCTCCTTATCATTCGATGTACGATGACTTTTGGCTAAAGCTAATGTGTAAATTGATTCAAGCAAATTCGTCTTCCCTTGTGCATTTTCTCCGATCAGAATATTCACATCAGGATGACATTCGAGCGTAACTTCTTCATAGTTACGATAATTTTCTAATTGGAGTGTTTTAAGTTTCATTGTTCACCTTGATGAATAATGATTACAGAATCAATTTCAGGGATATCTGGGAAATCAATTCGATCTTGGTTAGCTAGTTTTTTACCACGACGTGTTTCGCGCTCGCCATTAATTAGAACTTCAACATCTTGTAAGAACCATTTAGCTTGTCCACCTGATTCAATAATGCCTTCCGTTTTAAGAAATTGGCCTAACGTAATATCGCCTTCAACTACTACTTCTTGAACCAAAATAATCACTCCGTTTCTTTATGTGTCATTAATATATTATACCTTTTTTAGGTTTAAATTTCATTTAAAATGGAATGTGAAACCGTTTACTTTACAATATCTTTTTACATATTTAATTTTAGTAGGAAAATTAGTTATATTTTTCAATTTGAAGCGGCTTTTTTAAAGAAAATTGAAGATTACAAATGAGGTTGTATAGAGAATAGCCTGATTTTTAATTTTAAGGGCCATTTTAGCTTGATGATATATTATTTAGAGTTATCCCACTAGTGAATAACTTTTGTGTCTATATTGAAGGCTGAATGAGCTTAAATTAAATAAAAAAGGAGTTAGGACGGAATTCCTTTTGAATTCGTCGTAACTCCAAGTTAATAGCTTTTAAAACTAATACGTTCTAATTGGTAAAATTAATTGTGTGACAGAATCATCTTCTTTTGGTTTAAGGATGAATGGTTTCATCGTACCAAAGAATTCAACTTCAACTTCATCATTATCAATCGCTTTTAACGCATCCATCATATAACGAGAGTTGAAAGAAATCTTCAAGTTGCCACCCTCTACATCCGTTGCTGTAACTTCTTCTTTTACAGTACCAATCTCAGGTGATGTAGATGATAATTCTACAACATCATTACCTGTACTTAACTTAATAACGTTGTTACCACCTTCTCGTGCCAATAAAGAAGCACGATCGATTGCGTGATAGAATTCACCGTTGTCTAAGCCTAATTTAATTTCGTAATTCTCAGGGAATAAACGTGTTGTATCAGGATAATGTCCTTCTAATAAACGAGAAATAAAGTTTACATTTCCAACTTTAAATAAAACTTGATTTGAAGCAAAGAAAATATCAATCTCTTCATCGCTATCACTCATAATTTTATTTAATTCTGATAAAGCTTTACCTGGAATGATGACATTTTTATTTTCAGAGTCATCTTCTAATTTCAACTTTCTTACAGCCAAGCGGTGTGAATCGGTCGCAGTGCATATTAATTCATTATCTTGTATAAGCCAGTTAACACCAGTAAGTACTGGTCGTGTTTCTGAGGTGGACACTGCGAAATTTGTTTGTGCAATGATATTTTTTAATACTTTTACTGATAATTGGATTGCATCATCACGTGATACTTGAGGTAATAATGGATATTGATCAGGATCTAAACCACTTAAGTTAAATTCAGAATGTCCTGAAGTAATCAGTGTTTGAAATTGTTCATTTGTTGATAATTTAACATCTTTACCTGGTAGTTTTTTAATAATATCTACGAAGAAACGACCAGGAAGTACAACTGAACCTGTTTCAGAAATAGTGACGATATCCTCACCATCTACTTGTTTAGGGATTGTAATTTCAATAGATATCTCAGAATCTGAACCAGTAAGGATGACTTCGTTATCTTTAGCATCGATTTTGATACCCGTTAAAATTGGTAATGTTGTTCTTGGTGAGATGGCTTTTAATGTGTCATTTAATTGATTAATAAAATAATCTCTTCTAATTGTGAATTCCATCATTAATTTAAACTCCTTCCAGTCGTTTATATATAATTATATAGGTTTTAAATTCATAGTAATAGTAGTAGGGCTTGTGGATTAGTGGATATGTTAAGAAAATCCTTGTGTGCCAAAGTTATACACATGTAGATAAACTGTTGATGTTGTGTATTACTTTTAAACATTATCCACAATTACGAATAAAATGTTTATGACGTTTATCATTAATCAATGCTTCTTATACCATAATAACTTGTCACTATTTTTTATTTCCCACTTTATCATTCATAATCTGTTGTATAACAGTTTTCAACTTTTATTTTATTGATTGCGAATTTCTTTTTCCAAATCTTCAACTTCTTGTTTAAAAATTGTATCGGCTTTAATATCTTTAGCGATTTTTTCGTGCGCATGAATTACTGTCGTATGATCTCGACCACCGAATTCTTCACCAATCTTAGGTAATGAAAAATCAGTAAGTTCTCTTGATAAATACATCGCAATTTGACGTGGATAAGCAATTGATTTTGTACGTTTTTTTGCGCTGAAATCTTCGATGCGAACGTTGTAGTAATGTCCAACGACTTTTTGAATATCTTGAATCGTAATTTTTTTAGATTTAGGAACTTGAATAATATCTTTGAGCGCTTCTGCTGCTAATTCAGTCGTAATAGGTCTGCCTTGAAGTTTAGAATAGGCAAGCAAACGTGTGAGTGCGCCTTCTAATTCACGGATGTTTGATTGAATTTGATTAGCAATATAATTTAAAGCTTCAGCAGGAATTTCTAAATTCTCTTCTTCGATTTTTTTCTGAAGAATCGCCATACGCGTTTCATAGTCAGGAGGAGTAATATCAACGATTAATCCCCATTCGAAACGAGAACGTAAACGGTCTTCTAATTTTGCAATTTCTTTAGGTGGACGGTCACTTGAAATGACAATTTGCTTCTTATTTTGATGTAATTCATTAAATGTATGGAAGAACTCTTCTTGCGTTTGTTCTTTATTCTGAATAAATTGAATGTCATCAATCAGTAACACGTCGATGTTTCTATACTTCTCTCTAAAGGCTTCAGGTTCATTGTTACGAATTGATTTGATGAAGTCATTTGTGAATTTTTCACTTGAAGTATATAGTACTTTAGCATTTGGTTGATTGCTAAGAACATGATGACCGATCGCATGCATAAGATGTGTCTTACCAAGACCAACGCCACCATATATAAATAGAGGGTTGTATGCTTGTGCTGGTGCTTCAGCAACTGCAAGACTTGCTGCATGTGGAAATCTATTGCCAGGTCCAATGACGAAAGTATCAAATGTATTGTGAGTATTGAATTGATCTGTGCCTTCATGACCATCTTCAATGATTTGACGTTGAGGTTCGCTTGGCGTGTTAGATTTACGACTTGTCTCATCAAGTTCAGCTAATTGTTCAGCAGTGAAAAATTTGGGTTCAACTTCATAACCAATAACATCTTTCATAATTGTTTGGATTACTTCTTTGTAGTTTGAATTTAACCATTCTGCGTAAAATTCATGAATTACAAAGATGATTGCAACATTATCACGAATTTCTTTGAGTTCTGTATCTTTCAAAAAAGTATTAAATGTCGATTTAGATATTTCTGATTCAGCAACTTCTAATACTTTTTTCCAAATTTCTTGTTCTGACATAAAATAAACTCCATCTTCTTTTAAATTTAGGACTTATACACAGACATTTAGACAAGTGGATAAAAATAATCACAGCATGTTAATAATTATCCACAAGTTAATAACATTCAGTGGATAACTTTATATATGCTATGATTTATTCACACTAAATACGTATATAAAATCAATAAATAAATCCTTTAAAAATAATGAGTTAGACGACTTATCCACATAATTATACTTTTTAACTTAGAGAGATGTCAAATAGGTGTGAATATGTTGTTAAATTCGGTATAAATCTGTTAATAATTAATATATTATCCACAGAATCTTGAATCTCGTATGTGTATAAGTGGATAATTTTAAAAAACTAAGTTTATGTACTACAACAGCTTTGGGAAATAATTTATAAAGATGAATTTAAAATGAATAAAGTGTGTGAGACGCACGTTTGGCGAAATGTATAAATATTAAAAATGGTTGTTGACAAGTGGTTAAAAAATAACATCTTAATGCAAATGCTACTTGCTTTATAAATAGTAATTTGTTATATTGTAGTAGTTGTTTGAATTATGACTAGATAAAATTGAATTAAAACAAGAATTCTGATATCAGAAATTATAATTTATCTATTAAAATAATCAGGATCACTACAAGAGCAAGTGAGCTGGATAAATATGTAGATGGAGGTGTTTTGCATGGTAAAACGTACTTATCAACCAAATAAACGTAAACATAGTAAAGTTCATGGTTTCAGAAAACGCATGAGCACTAAAAATGGCCGTAAAGTTTTAGCACGTCGTCGTCGTAAAGGCCGTAAAGTTTTATCAGCATAAGATCACTGACTTCTCAGTGGTCTTTTTTTTCGTTTGAATAGGTATAAATTGAGATACGCTATATCAAAACTAACTTTAGCTAAGATGGCAAAGAATAAAATAAGCGAGTGATGTGAACGTGGAGAAGGCTTACCGTATAAAAAAGAATACTGATTTTCAAACGATTTATAAAAGAGGAAAATCGGTAGCAAATAGACAGTTTGTTGTTTATACCTACAATAGTAATAAAGATCATTTTCGATTAGGTATTAGTGTATCTAAAAAATTAGGCAATGCAGTGACTCGAAATAGAATTAAACGTGCGATAAGAGAGAATTTCAAAATTCATAAAGAAGATATTATTGCACGTGATATTATCGTTATTGCTAGGCAACCAGCTAAGGATATGACTACACTTGAAATCCAGGGTAGCTTAGAACATGTATTAAAAATTGCAAAGGTCTTTAATAAAAAGATTAGATAGAAGGGTAGGGGAGTTTTAGACACCTGTTAGTCTGACGTTAGACAAACCGAAGTCTTAACTTATGAGCGATAAATCAACTTATTAGCAATTTTTATAGAAACAAATTACAATGTTATAATGAAATTTTACTTGAATAAGGAGGCGAGGATAATCATGGATTTTGATACGATAACTAGTATTTCAACACCTATGGGTGAAGGAGCAATCGGTATTGTCCGTTTATCTGGACCACAAGCCGTTGAAATTGGAGATAAGCTATATAAAGGAAAGAAAAAGTTACAAGACGTAGATTCACATACGATTAATTATGGTCATATCGTAGATCCCGAAACAAATGAAGTTGTTGAAGAAGTTATGATATCTGTGCTAAGAGCACCAAGAACATTTACACGCGAGGACATTATTGAAATTAATTGTCACGGTGGTATTTTAACAATTAATCGAATATTAGAACTTACAATGACGCATGGTGCAAGAATGGCAGAGCCAGGGGAATATACAAAGCGTGCATTCTTGAACGGGCGTATCGATTTATCACAAGCTGAAGCTGTTATGGATTTTATTCGTTCTAAAACAGATCGTGCTTCTAAAGTTGCCATGAACCAAATCGAAGGGCGACTAAGTGATTTAATTAAGCGACAACGTCAATCCATTTTAGAAATTCTCGCGCAAGTAGAAGTGAACATTGATTATCCAGAATATGACGATGTTGAAGATGCTACAACTGAATTCCTATTAGAGCAATCTAAAAAGATTAAAAACGAAATTAATCTATTATTAGAGACTGGAACACAAGGTAAAATTATGAGAGAGGGTCTTTCAACCGTTATCGTTGGTAAACCAAATGTAGGGAAATCGTCAATGTTAAATAACCTTATTCAAGATAATAAAGCCATCGTAACTGAAGTTGCAGGTACAACTCGTGACGTTTTAGAAGAATACGTCAATGTTAGAGGTGTACCATTAAGATTGGTAGATACTGCAGGTATTCGTGACACTGAAGATATCGTTGAAAAAATTGGTGTCGAACGTTCACGCAAAGCCTTAAGTGAAGCAGATCTAATCTTATTTGTATTAAATAACAATGAGCCATTAACACAAGAAGATCGTACATTATATGAAGTTATTAAAAATGAAGATGCCATTGTAATTGTTAACAAAACTGATTTAGAACAAAACTTAGATATAAATGAAGTAAAAGAAATGATTGGTGATACACCACTTATCCAAACATCTATGCTTAAACAAGAAGGTATTGATCAACTAGAATTACAAATACGAGATTTATTCTTTGGTGGCGATGTTCAAAACCAAGATATGACGTATGTATCTAATTCAAGACATATCTCTTTATTAAAGCAAGCTAGAAATGCCATTCAAGATGCGATTGATGCAGCTGAATCAGGTATTCCTATGGATATGGTTCAAATTGACTTAACGCGTACTTGGGAATTATTAGGTGAAATTATTGGTGAATCTGCTAGTGATGAATTGATTGATCAACTATTTAGTCAATTCTGCTTAGGAAAATAATAGTTTATACCTTATAGCTATGTAACGTTTAAGAAATGATAAATATTAAAGAAACTGAGACGGTAGGAAGTCTTATTTATAAAATTAAGGACAAAGGAAATTTAAAGGAGGTCAATTAGGTGGTTCAAGAATATGATGTAATCGTCATTGGTGCTGGACATGCAGGTATTGAAGCAGGTTTGGCATCTGCAAGACGTGGCGCAAAAACACTAATGCTAACAATTAATCTAGATAATATTGCATTCATGCCATGTAACCCATCAGTAGGTGGTCCAGCGAAAGGTATTGTCGTTCGAGAAATTGACGCATTAGGTGGACAAATGGCTAAAGCGATTGATAAAACACATATCCAAATGCGTATGTTAAATACTGGTAAAGGACCAGCAGTACGTGCGTTACGTGCTCAAGCAGACAAAGTGTTATATCAACAAGAAATGAAACGTGTCATTGAAGATGAAGATAATTTAGACATCATGCAAGGTATGGTGGATGAATTAATTATTGAAGACAATGAAGTAAAAGGTGTCCGCACAAATATCGGTACTGAATATCGCGCTCAAGCGGTTGTTATTACGACAGGTACATTCTTACGTGGTGAAATAATCTTAGGTAACATGAAATATTCAAGTGGTCCAAATCATCAACTTCCATCTATCACTCTAGCTGATAATTTAAGAGAATTAGGTTTTGAAGTTGTGCGCTTTAAAACGGGTACACCTCCACGTGTAAACGCGAAAACAATTGACTATTCTAAGACGGAAATTCAACCTGGTGATGATGTAGGTCGTGCATTTAGTTTTGAAACTACAGAATATATCCTAGACCAATTACCTTGTTGGTTAACATATACCAATGATCGTACACATAAAGTCATCGATGATAATCTACATTTATCAGCTATGTATTCAGGTATGATTAAAGGAACAGGTCCTCGTTATTGTCCATCAATTGAAGATAAATTTGTGCGTTTTAATGATAAACCTAGACATCAACTTTTCCTAGAGCCTGAAGGTCGTAATACAAATGAAGTTTACGTTCAAGGACTTTCAACAAGCTTACCAGAACACGTACAACGTCAAATGTTAGAAACGATTCCTGGTCTTGAAAAGGCAGACATGATGCGTGCGGGTTATGCCATTGAATATGATGCGATTGTGCCAACGCAATTATGGCCAACATTGGAAACTAAAATGATTAAAAATTTATATACGGCTGGACAAATCAATGGTACTTCAGGATATGAGGAAGCGGCTGGTCAAGGTATTATGGCTGGAATCAATGCTGCAGGTAAAGTGCTTGGTACCGGAGAAAAAATCTTAAGTCGTTCAGATGCATATATTGGTGTTTTAATTGATGACTTAGTTACAAAAGGTACGAATGAGCCTTACCGCTTATTAACATCTCGTGCAGAATATAGATTATTACTACGTCATGATAATGCTGACTTGCGTTTGACTGATGTAGGTTATGAATTAGGTATGATTTCAGAAGAACGTTACGCGCGTTTTAATGAAAAGCGTCAGCAAATTCAAGATGAAATCCAACGTTTAACTGATATTCGTATTAAACCAAATGAACACACACAATCTGTCATTGAGGCAAATGGTGGTTCACGTCTAAAAGATGGCATTCTAGCAATTGATCTATTACGACGTCCTGAAATGACATATAATACAATCTTAGAAATTCTAGAAGAAAGTCATCAATTACCTGAAGCGGTTGAAGAGCAAGTTGAAATTCAAACGAAATACGAAGGCTATATCAATAAATCATTGCAACAAGTTGAAAAAGTTAAACGCATGGAAGAGAAAAAAATTCCGGAAGACTTAGATTATAGTAAAGTGGATAGTTTAGCGACTGAAGCTCGTGAAAAATTAGCTGAAGTTAAACCATTGAATATTGCACAAGCATCACGAATCTCTGGTGTTAACCCAGCAGACATCTCAATCTTACTTGTTTATTTAGAGCAAGGTAAATTGCAAAGGGTGAAAAATTAATGAATGGCGTAGAATGGCTAGCTAAAGAATTAAGTGAACATGGAATTGAATTGTCAGATAAACAAAAAGAACAATTTCAAACATATTATCGTTTACTTGTAGAATGGAATGAGAAAATGAATCTCACAAGTATTACAGATGAACATGAAGTTTATTTGAAACATTTCTATGATTCAATTACACCGAGCTTTTATTATGATTTCAATCAGCCTTTAACCATCTGTGATGTTGGTGCAGGTGCAGGTTTCCCAAGTATTCCATTGAAGATTGTTTACCCTGAATTGAAAGTAACCATTGTAGATTCTTTAAATAAACGTATTCAATTTTTAAATCATCTAGCTGCTGAACTTGGCTTAACACAAGTTAGCTTTGTACATGATCGCGCTGAAACATTCGGTAAAGGCGTAAACAGAGAAACGTATGACGTAGTTACAGCACGTGCAGTAGCCAGACTTACAGTGTTAAGTGAATTGTGCCTTCCTTTAGTTAAAAAGGGTGGCCAGTTCATCGCATTGAAGTCTTCTAAAGGAGAAGAAGAATTAGAAGAAGCACAATTTGGGATTAGTATATTAGGTGGCGTCTTTAGTGATTCTTATACATTTGATTTACCAGAAGATGCTGGTGAACGACAAATGATTATTATAGATAAACGTCGTCAAACATCTAAAAAATATCCTAGAAAACCTGGTACGCCTAATAAATCTCCTTTACTAAAAAATTAATAGCACCTACATGTTAAAATTAATTTTAAGAGGAGTGAATGGATAATGAAAAAGCCTTTTTCAAAATTATTTGGATTGAAAAATAAAGATGACATCGTTGGATACATTGAAGAAGATCGCAATTCTAGCGTCGAATCCATTCAAATTGAGCGTATTGTACCTAACCGTTATCAACCAAGACAGGTGTTTGACTCAAGTAAGATTACTGAACTTGCTGAATCTATTGACGAGCATGGTTTATTACAACCCATCGTTGTAAGACCGATTGAAGAGAATATGTACGAAATTATTGCGGGTGAACGACGTTTTAGAGCACTACAGTCACTGCATAAATCTCAAGCAGATGTCATTATACGTCATATGAATGATGAAGAAACAGCAGTTGTTGCATTAATTGAGAATATTCAACGTGAAAATTTATCTGCTGTTGAAGAAGCGGAAGCTTATAAAAAGCTTCTTGAGATTGGTGGAACAACGCAAAGTGAATTAGCTAAAAGTTTAGGTAAAAGTCAAAGTTTTATCGCAAATAAATTGCGATTATTGAAATTAGCACCTAAAGTGATTAGTCGTTTAAGAGAAGGCAAGATTACTGAGCGTCATGCTCGTGCTGTCTTATCTCTTAAAGAGGACGATCAAGAAAAGCTAATTGAACAAGTGATTAGTCAAAAATTAAATGTTAAACAAACAGAGGCACGTGTTAAACAGAAAATTGGACCAGAAAAAGTAAAGGCTCAATCTTTCCAATTCTCTAAAGATTTAACACAAGCCCGTGACGAAGTTGGAAAAAGCATTCAAGCCATTGAACAATCTGGTATACGTGTAGAACAACGTGATAAAGAACATGATGATTATTACGAAATTAAAATAAAAATTTATAAAAAATAGATGAAAAGTGTGTATAATGCTATTCCTTGAAAAATAGGTTTTAAAGTTATACCACTTAATAATAGCACTAAGATGATTAAAAGTTGAATCATTTTAGTGTTTTTTATGTTCATATAGCATTCATTTTTATTATAAAGTGCTGTTTACATAGCTAATAAATAGATTTACAATATTATTAAACGAAACGTATCGTTTAATAATTAAAGAAGAAGGGTTTATTGTGTTCGGAATATCCATTTCTAGTGCTATTCTTCATTTTGTTATTGGAGGTCTTGCAGTGGCGATTGCATCTATAATGGCTGAGAAGGTCGGTGGTAAAATGGGTGGCATTATCGCTACTATGCCGGCAGTCTACTTAGCTGCAATTATAGCCCTTGCGATAGATCATCGTGGCAATCAATTAGTTCAAATGTCAATTCATCTTAGTTCTGGTGCCATTATTGGAATTATATCGTGCATCATAACAGTCTTTTTAACGTCTCTTTATATTAGTAAAAGAGATTATAAAAGAGGAACAGGATTTGCATTAATATGTTGGCTTGTAATTTCTCTAAGTATATTTGTTGTTAGACATATGAATTAATCATTGGAGGCTTTTGTAATGAAATTAGCATTAATTAAATTCTTGGTTGGGGGACTTGCAGTTACGCTGAGTTATATTATCTCTGTTATTTTACCTTGGAAAGAACTCGGGGGTGTGTTTGCTACATTACCTGCAGTATTCTTGGTTTCATTGTTTATCACAGGAATGCAACATGGCGATGTTATTGCTAAGCACGTAAGTAGAGGTGCAGTTTTTGGCATGACGGGCGTACTTATTAGTATACTAGCAACATGGGCGATGCTATATTTTACAAATCAATGGCTACTTAGTATTGTTATTGGATTTATTGCATGGTTTGTAAGTGCAGTAATTATTTTTGAAGCGGTTGAATTTATTACGCATTTAAGAAGGGGAAAACATGGCTGGAAGACCGAAAGATCCGACAATCAATCATAAAATTTTTAATGAATTAGATCGAATGTTGGCTACAACACATTTTAGAGACATCACCATCGATCAAATTTCTGAAAACACAGGTGTGTCTAAAGCTACAATATATCGACGTTGGAAAGATAAATCTTCAATTATTGTAGATATGTTCGTGAGTAGAACACAGATTTTTGAAAATGAAAATAAAGATCTACACACGGGGTTGTATCAATTCTTAATTAAAATAATGGAAATTTATAAAACGAATTTAGGGCGTGCGGTTATTGAAATATTAATTAGTAATCAACAAGTTGAAGCACGTGAATTGTTTATGAAGGGTTATTTTAAAAGTAATCGAAAATTATTGAAATCAATCATAGCACATCACATAAAAGAAGAGGATCAAGATTTATTTATAGATATGATTTTCTCACCAATTTATTTCAATATTTTAATTAAACCGGAAACACTTGATGAAGCATATATTGAAAAAATGCTAGACGTTATCTTAAAATCTTTTAATCAATAATATCTTAATTAACAAAAGGAACTGCGTTTAAATAAATAGCGCAGTTCCTTTTTTAGACGTCGAGAAGTCTTATAAATACTGATAAATCAACATGTAAAAGGACTTTGACAATGAAAAAGATGCGAATGACAAAGAAATTTGGTAGTTTTTTATATGAAGAAACGTTTCTATGGAGTTGAAGTGAGATACAACTATTAATGTCTATCTTGCTTATAATCTAGGCAAGATTAATCTAAATGGTTAAGGAGTTATGGGTGATGGAAATCGGTCAACAAATTCGGAAATATAGAGAAAAAGAAAATTATTCTCAAGAGTACCTAGCTGAGAAATTATATGTTTCGAGACAAACGATTTCTAATTGGGAGAATGAAAGAAGCTATCCAGATATCCATAATTTATTAATGATGTGTAACTTATTTAATGTTTCATTAGATGATCTTGTCAAAGGAGACGTGAAACGTATGGAACATGAAGAAATTAAAAAAGACATGGATTTTTGGACGTGGATG
This sequence comes from Staphylococcus sp. HMSC062A01, assembly GCF_001836805.1. Taxonomy (NCBI): domain Bacteria; kingdom Bacillati; phylum Bacillota; class Bacilli; order Caryophanales; family Staphylococcaceae; genus Staphylococcus; species Staphylococcus sp. HMSC062A01. The sequence continues at coordinate 89,203 of NZ_KV830643.1, read as the reverse complement.
ATGCTAATTTGGACGTTATTAGCATGTGTTTTAATAGGACCGCTTTTATTTTATTTAAGTTGGTGGGGTGTTGCGATAACCTATGTCATTTTTTCTATAGGTTTTTATAGTTCTACAAGGATAGATAAAATTAAATATAAACACGGCATGGATAATTACGATCGAATCGTAGCTTTTATGAATGGTCAAGATCCTAATGAAGTTCAGACTACTAAAACACGCAATTTCATTACGAGTATCTTATCATTTATCTTTGTAGTAGGCGCATTTGTAATCATATGCTGGTTGAGTATTTATCTATCATTTAAATTTTTACCATAACAATTTAAAGGCCTATGAAACGCAATGCTTCATAGGCCTTTAGTAATTATAAGTGATTATTTATTGCGTAATCTTCTTCTACCAATTAATAATACGCTACCTAAACCTGCAAACATTGTTGCTAATAATGATTTATTCATATTAGCGTCGTCGCTACCAGTATTTGGTAGGTGTTTCGGTTGATTTGGTTGTTTAGGTGTTGGTGGCACACCTGGTTTTTCAGGTGGGTTGCCTGGTGGGTTAACTGGAGGTTGACCCGGTGTTTTAGGCGGATTATGTGGTGGTTTGTTTGGCGTTGGTGGTACTGGTGGTTCAACAGTGTTGTTAAATTCAGTATCTGCTGGCACAATGGATGTTGCTGTAAGCACATGTAAATCTTTAGTGACATTCACAGTTACAATTGCTTTCATAGCATCACTATTTATATTCGGTAAATTACTAGGAACTTCTTCAACAGTATACGTGAAGGTCTTACCGGCATCGGCATTTGTATAAGTTGGACGTTTACCTTCAATAAAGTTGAAATTAATTTGACCTGTCGCATTATTTGTACCAGTAGCGATAACTTCGCTGTCAGCATTTTTCATAGTGAATTGAAACTCTCCATTATTCAACGGACGACCAACTAAAGATTTTGTAAAATGAACATCAAAGTCTAATTGCTTGGGTGTTACGTAATAGTTAGTGAATGCCTGATTATTATCATCATCTGAATCATATGCATAACTTACATTGGCATTTAAGATGCCATTTCCTTCAGTTACTATAACAGTCGCTGTAATCGTTAATGGTTCAGCATCGAAATTTGGGTTGAGTTTTGTTGTATTTTCTAAATTTTTCAGGGGAATAGATTGAGATGGTGAAGTTGCATTTTGTACGTCTTCATGTGTTGAATTATTGACTTTCTTTTCAAAAGATTGTTGATTGGAAGCCGTGTCTGTTGTTGACGTACTATTATGTAATTCACTTGCATGAGCTACATCTTGAAAGTCCATAAATAAAAAGGCATCTAATAATATGGAGACTATTCCTATTGAAAACTTTCGAATAGAGAAGCGATACTTTGTTTTTTTGTTGCATAACTTGATGTCCTTTCTTAGATGAATAAAATATTTCTGTCAATTTAATTATAAAATATATAAAATAAAAAAACGGTATTAATATATAATAATCATAATTATTAAAATAAAATGAAAAAAGGGGTAGGATAGAATTCCTTTGAATTCTATCCTACCCTAATCTGCTTAGCTTGTAGAATTTCTTTGTGAAATTCTCTATGTTGTGGCCCCAAACCCCGTATGTATGAATAGAGCTGAGAATCGCTTGATTTAAGGCACTTTCTCAGCTCAGTTAACTACTGTCTATTTGCAATGTAGCCCTTTAATATATTTGTTCTAAATGCTTTGATTTTCAATATTAGTTATTAGTCTTTTCTTCATAACGTTTTAGAATATAACCACCACCAAGTAAGCCTACTGGTACTCCAATAAATGGTGTCGCAATGCCACTCAAGATGAAGACGATAAGTACTAACATAAGACCGTTAAACCAATTGACTTTCAAACTTAATAAATCCTCGTAAGATTTGCGAATTAATTCTTTAATATTCATTTAAACAACGTCCTTTCTTTTCAATTATTAAATAGAGTGTTTTACAATTCGATTTGCATGGATAAATGAGATTGTTGCAAAGATAAGGTAAACAAGTGAATAAACAATCATCACAATGATAATCGGTGTTGGAGAGTATTCTCCCAATAGTTTCATAAATACCATTGCAGCAAATAGTGCGTGTAATAATGCGATGATTAAAGGTAAACCGAAGTTGAATAGAATCTTTAATGCTAGACCTTTCGTCATATCCGTGTGTGTGAAGCCGATACGTCTTAATATGCGATAATTGTTAATTTCATCTTCGGTTTCATCCATTTGTTTAATATAGATAATACATCCCGCTGCGATGAGAAACGCTAATCCTAAGAATGATGTGACAAACATTAGAATACCGTTACTTTCATCTAGCATTTTCTTCGTGTCATTTTTTAATTCAACATTTGCACTTACTTTCTGAGCTAGTTTTTCCGCTTTAGAGAGGTCTTTATGATCTGTGATATTAAAACCGTAATGATGCATTAGTTGGTCCTTCATTTTCAATTTATTGAAATTATCTGGACTTACTTTTAAGACAGGACCTCCTATAGAAACGGTCGACGGAATTACCTCATTGTCATCCTTTTTATTCACGTTTAATGTCATTTTTTGTTGACCTTGAAGTGTCATATCTTCACTCGTATGAACACTTACAATGCCAGAAAGTGGTCCTTGTAGGTTAGTAATAGTAGCATGGTTACCATTAATATTTTTATCTGGCATAACAACGATACCAGCATTTTGCATACCTTCGTTTGTTTTACTTTTTAAGGCATCATTTTTAAATAATTTCGTATTACTACCTTCAAAAGTTTTCGTGTCATATTGAATATGATTTTGTTTTAATAGTTTTTCATACTTTTGAGCTGATTGCGCTTTAGCAAAGTTAACATCTTGAGGTGAGGATACTTGAATCATATAATCTGTATTTGCTTTGCTAATTGCACCAAAACATAGAATAGTTACTGTCACTGCTGAAATAATAGCAATAATTGTTAGTGACATCGCATTTTTCTTCATGCGATGCATAATTGATGAAGTAAATACGACATCTGTAATTGAAATGCGTCCATGTTTAGATTTTTTCAGTGATTTAAATATGATAGATACTGAACTTCTAAAGAATAGATAAGCCCCCACAACGGTTAGAAACAGAATTAAGAAAGGTGTGATCAAGACCATTGTTAAAGCTTCGAACTTACCAAACATCTCAGTGGAAATATAATATCCAAAGATGATCATGATAATGCCTAGAATACCGGCAATAAGTTCAGGAACGGTAATTTTAGCTTTAGTAGCTTCTGATTTAGTATTATCTTTCATCAGTGACAGGATGGTTCTTCTTTTTAGGAAAAGAAAGTTCTGGAGCATAATCAAGATAAATGCTAGTACAAGCATCACAATTGTTTGAATCAATGCAGGAAATTCAAATCCGATTGAGACACCTACTTTCAAATGCATCATCTTCACTAAAATATTGAGTAGAATTTCAGAGCCTACAATACCAATTACAATACCTAAGATGCCAGTAATAACAAAGAATGTGAACTGTTCAATAGCTAGCATTCTTAAAATGTTTTGTCGTGTTAGTCCGATAAGTTGAAATAGCGCAAATTCTCGTGTTCTACGTTTAATAAATAATTGGTTCGCGTACATTAAGAAAATAATAATTGTAATAAATAGGAAAACTGCGCCTACTTTAGCACCTTCTTGGATTACTTTTGGAGAATCACCATTATTAATACTCTGTGTGTACTGCAAAGTGACAAAGCTAAAGTATAAAATAATACTAAAAATGAGTGAAAAAAGATACAGTGCATAATTTTTAAAATTACTTTTTAAGTTTTTGAGTGTAATTTGATTAAACGTCATTTGCGACACCACCTAAGGCTGACTGTAATTGAATGATTTCATCATAAAATTCACGTTTAGATTTATCTTCTTGATGGATTTCTGAATGAATATTGCCATCTTTTAACATAATGACACGCTGTGCAAAACTCGCTGCAGATGGGTCATGAGTTACCATGATTATCGTGCTATTGAATCGCTCGTTCATATCTTCTAGACGGTTAAGTAAGTCTTGTGCGCTTTTCGAATCAAGTGCTCCTGTCGGCTCATCGGCAAAGATGATAGACGGTTTATGAACGAATGCACGTGCGGCAGCGGTACGTTGTTGCTGACCACCTGATATTTCGCTTGGATATTTATCGCTTAACTCATAAATACCGAGTGCTTCAGTGACTTCTTTATAATTTTGTTCCATCTCATCTTTACTTACTTTTTGAACGGATAGTGGCAACATAATATTTTCTTTAACGGTTAAGGTAGGTAAGACGCTGTAATCTTGGAAGATAAATCCAAGTTCTTTCTTACGAAATTGTGCTAATTGCTTATCTTTGAGTTGATTAACTTCATTGCCACTTACTTCTACAGTTCCTCCAGAAATACTATCGATGGAACTAATGACATTGAGGAGGGTAGTCTTACCTGAACCTGAAGGTCCCATTATGGCGACGAATTCCCCTTTATCCACTGAAAAGTTGATGTCGTTTAGGGCTTTATACTTTTGCTTATTTCCATATACTTTTGATAAATGATTGACGTTTAAAATTGGCATGTCGATTGCACTCCTTGTTTGATTTATAATTTTTCTTTTGCTTTAGTTGGAATTTCTGATTTTTTAACTTCTTCGTATGACAGAATTGTGTGAGATTTTTCGCGTACAACTAAGTAATGATTTTGTTTTAATTTTTTTGATGCTGTGTATTCAATTTTTTTAGATTTACCATCTTTCGTGTAACCAGTTTGATTGTAATGATAGATATAGAAGTCTTTTTCTTTATCAACGACTTCCACTTTAGATGGTTTCTGAGTCTTAATGTAATATTCATATGTTTGGGCTAAAGGATTGAGCTTGTTCCAGTCGTTGATTGAGCGATTGTTAGGGTGTTGATTGGAATAAGCATTTAATCCAAACAATCCTCCGATAACAATAATTGCAATGACGGCAACTGCAATGAATATATTTCTTAAGGTTTTCAATATCATCACTCCTTGTTTCTATTACACTTATAATTGTAGAAGGGTTGCGTCAGTACTGCCTTTATCTAACCTTACAAAGTCGATGCCATTTCTTACGAATATGAAAGATTAGATTATTTTTTGAAATTGTAAGTAAGAAGGCATTCTTAAATGTGATAACTTGAATAGTAATCTTGTGATAGGTTTGTTACGATGAAGCTATCAATAAGCACATTGAGGATGATTTTCTTGATGAGCTTAATTTTCAAAACGAAGTAAATTGATTAACGTTACGCTTTTTAAAGATGAGTGAAACGACTTTGCAATATATTTGTGATAAAGTAAGTTGTGTTTATAAAAGATGATAGGCGGGGTTTAATTGAAAAAAGAGATAATTGAATGGATTGTAGCCATTGGTGGCGCACTCTTAATTGTAGGTATTGTATTAAAGTTTATTGGAACATCATACACAGTATCAGGTTCATCGATGTATCCAACTTTCCAAGATAGAAATAAAGTGATAGTTAGTAAGATTTCGAAAACATTGAACCACATTGATAATGGTGATGTCGTTGTCTTCCATGAAGATGCACAACGTGATTTTATTAAGCGTGTGATTGGTACGCCAGGTGATAAAGTTGAGTATAAAGGTGATCAATTATATGTTAATGACAAAAAGGTATCAGAGCCTTATTTAGATTATAATAAGAAGCATAAACAAGGTAAGTATTTGACAGGTACATTTAAAACAAGCCAAGTGAACGGTGCAAATGGCAAAAATAAAATCCCTAAAGATAAGTATTTAGTTTTAGGTGATAATAGACAAAATAGTGTAGATAGCCGTTTTGGTGAAGTTGGTTTAGTAGATAAAGACCAACTTGTAGGTAAAGTTGTTTTAAGATATTGGCCATTTAATAAATGGGAAGCTGGTTTTAACCCAGGCATATTTTAGAAAAAACAATTAAATAATTAAAATTTTATTGGCGGTGGAGTCTTAGACTTCATCGTTTTTTTATTTCAGTTTAGTCAAGTCAATATTTAGATTATTATATTAAATACGCACATCTAAATAATGCTTTTTAAAATATATAATTATTTTGATAAAAAGTTTAAAATAATATAGAAAGCAACACAAAATAAATGATATACTTTTTGAAGATTTAAAAAATAATAAAATTGGAGGGATTCCTATGCAATGTCCAAATTGTGGAAATGCTATCGAACCTAACGATTTATTTTGTGGAGAGTGTGGCCATAAAATAGATAGACAGTCTCATACTATTAATTCTGCTGAAAAAGATATCTCTAATGCTGAAGCTAATGGTAGACGACACGATTCAACTAGATCATTAGGTGAAGGTAACGAAACGACATCAAATCAAAGTAATCATTTATCAAGAACAAACGAATCGAAACAGGATAAACATCCTAATGAAGAAGGTAAAGTGCGAGATCATCAGCATGTACCTGACTATACTACATCGACACAACAACATCAAATGCATCAACCTCAATCAAATCAGCACCAACAACCTCACAACAATGCATCACATACATATCACAATCAACCACAATACAATCAGTCATATTCAAACCATCAACAACCACAACAAACAAGCCAATTTAGTGACCATGCAAAAGAAGTGACAGAAGAAAGTAAAGGTTTCTTTAAAAGTGCTTTCGCTTCACCTGATCAAGTACTAAAAAGCCAACAAGCATTTAGTTTTAAATTGTTATTTTCTTTAATCATTGTCGGTTTATTAGTCGTAGCACTGTTACTTGCTATTGTAATTCCTTCATCAGTTGGAATGTTTGAAACACCGAAAAGCCAAATTATCTTTTCTGTTGTTTTAGGTATCATTTTATTCCTAGCAGTGATAGTGGGAGCAACATATGGTATTACGCGATTAGTAGTTAGACAGCCAATTACATTTAAAAAAGTATTGTCAGATTTTGTACTTATTAATAGTGTTTCAGTCGCAGTACTATTGATTGCACTTATTTTAATGTTCGCTAATTCTTTTAGCTTTGGTGGCGCATTATTTATACTATCCATTTTATTAATCGTTGTTTCAGGTGTTTACATGATTGCCAAATATAGTGCAAATCATCATACTCGCTTTTCAAGTTTTTACGGTGTGATTATTTACATTATTGTGTTCTTCTTATTTGTGACTATTTTCGGTGAATCTTTATTTAACCAAATCTTTGGAAACTTAATCAGTGAGTTCAATAATCTATTTGATGGGAGTTCGATTTACTAATGAAATATTGTAGTAATTGCGGTCAACCTCTTCGCGAAGGTGTGAAGGTATGTACAAATTGTGGGAAACCCGTTCAGCAATCTAAAACAAATCACTCTAACACACAGCAAGATCATCACAACCAAAGTCGACAAGATAAGCATGAGCAGCATCAATATCAAGGGTATAATAACCATAATCAAAACGGTTATACCGACAGACATGATCAACAACCACGTAAAGGCGATAATAAAAAGACTTGGATTATTATTGCAGTTATAGCTATATTGCTAATTGCTTTGATTCTTGCATTTTCAGTATTAAAAAATCAATTTTCTCCGGAAAAACAAGCATCTAATATTGCACAAGCAATCAAGAAAGATGACGAAAAGGCATTAGCCAAAGAAGTTACAACTCAAAATGACCAAAAATTAAGCAAACAAGAAGCACGCGCATATTTAAATTACATCAAAACAGAAGATGACTTAAATAATGTCGGTAGTAACGTAGAACAAAGCGCGAAAGAAATTAAAGATAATCGTTATAATAATTTATCTGTAGATGCTAATGGAAATAGTGTGTTAAATATTTCAAAGGATGGCAAGAAATTCCTATTTTTTGATAATTATTCATTCAATGTTCCACAAAAATCAGTGAGCATTTATCCAAGTAGTAGTGGAGATATTACTTACGAATATAATGGTAAAAAGCGTACGACAACGGTTACGGAAGATGACGAAAAAACGTTAGGTACGTTCCCAATCGGTGATTACAATTTAAAAGCAACAAAAGACATCGATGGTAAGAAATTCAAAGGTGCGTTAATGATTAACATGAGTGATGATGCTACTGCTTATGAATCATTTAAACAAAAACGTTTCACAGTCAGCGTTGATGGCGGCTATATGTTAAACAATGTGAAAATATACGCGAATGATAAAGAAATCGGAAGTGAATCATCTTCTGAAACATTTGGACCATATAACCCTGATGAAGAAGTAACCGTTTATGCACAAGGTACTTATGAAGGTAAAACGTTCAAATCAGATTCTGTTAATGTGACTAGTTCTGGGGAAGACGATGATGACGTAACAGATGTCACAGTTACGTTTGATGATGATGAGATTGATAAGTATATCGATGACAAAATGGATGCTGAGTTTGATAGTGATAGCGATGATTCTGATTCAAGTTCAGGCGAAGTGACACGTGATAACGTCATTGATAAAGTAGAATCATACGAAGGTCATACGTTAGATACGGATACTTACACATACAAAGAACCAGAAAAAACAGATGATGGTAAATGGGGCTTCTCATTTACTGACAAAGACGGAGATTTAGCCGGATCATATACCGTTGACACTGACGATGGTTATGTAACTGAATACGATGAAGATGGTGAAGAAGTCGGTTCTGGTTATTAATAAATGAATAGTTATTACCATAATGAGGTTGAGCGATTGAATTTAATTGCTCAGCCTTAATTTTTAAGGATTTTTGAAGCATAATAATTTATAAGCTTTAATATTAATTAAATCAATTTATGTTACTATATATTTAATTTACCGAATAATTTGAAAATTTAAACTGGAGGCGATAGTTATGATGTTTGGTTATCAAGTGAATGAACATGTGACGTTGAAGATATTAGAAGAACGTGAAGCGGATCAACTTTACAAATTAGTTGATGCGAATCGGGATTATTTAGGCGAGTTCTTGCCATTTGTAGAATATACAACGGAAGTTACACACAGTAAGAAGTTTATTCAGTCGGCACTAGAACAGTTCACTCGTGGTGATGGATTTCCATATCCACTTTAGTAGCGGTTTTTCTTTGAGATTTATTAATAATTAAATACATAGGCGGGATAGTTATGATTTTTGGTTACCAAGTAGATAAAGATATTAAATTAAAGATATTAGAAGAACGAGAAGCAGAACAGTTATTTAAATTAGTAGATAGCAATCGTAACTACTTAGCAGAATTTCTACCTTTTGTCGAACATACAAAGAAGGTGAAAGATAGTAAACACTTTATCCATTCAGCGTTGCAACAATTTATCGATGGTAATGGATTTCATTGTGGAATATGGAGCAATAAAGAACTGATTGGGGTCATAGGATTGCACTATTTAGACTTAGTTAATAAAACAACTTCGATTGGTTATTATTTAGCTGAAGACTTTCAAAAGAAAGGTATTATGACTAGATGCACTAAAGCACTTATTCAATATGTATATGAAGAATATGATATTAACCGAATCGAAATACGAATGTCTACTAAAAATAAGAAAAGCCGAGCTATACCAACAAGACTTGGTTTTACACAAGAGGGTATATTGAGAAGTGATGAACGTTTACAAGGAGAATTTTCAGATAGTTATGTGTATAGTTTACTCCGGGAAGAATATGATGATTAATTCTATTGTAAATATACATTCAAATTTATTTACAAGATGATTTTATAATAATTTTTTAAGTAATCAATAAACGTATGATATCCACTTATAGATTCATTCCGAATATAATAGAGAATAGAGTTATCTCTTTCTATTTTTAAGCTTATTGTTTAGTAAAACTATATATAATAAAGTGAAAGTGGTTAAAATTTTTATGTTAGATTAAGAATATTCCAAGTGTAGGATAGCACAATAAAAACTATTGTAAAGATGGAGTCAGTTTTGGGGTATAAATTATAATATTACAATATTTAAGTTTAAAAGTGATAATTTCCGGAGAATTTATTACAGAGGTTCAACAGGTTATCCTATGTTAGTATGATCGATAGATAGTTCATTCAATTTAGCTAATATAATGAAGACTCACATATATAGTGCATTTAGTACATTAAAAATTGGTATTGATTTATTAAAAAGAATGAAGATATTGAAATTAATTCAATATATGGACACGGAGGTATATTCAAAACCAAAAAAGTTGCTCAAACATTTTTGGCAGCAGCAATGCAAAGTCCCGTTAGTGTTATGCAAACTGCTAGTGAGGGTGGAGCATGGGGGGATTGCTGTTTTAGCTAGATATCTTGTAGCAGAAAACTATGTAAATTTATCTAGTTATCTTAATGAAATTGCTTTTAAAGATACTGATTCTATCAAAATTGAACCAAATGAAAAAAGAAATAGTAAGCTTTAATCGTTATATTGAACGTTTTAAAAAAAGGTCTTCCTATAGAACGTCTTGTCAACGAACAACTTTAAAGAAATCACAAATAAGCAAAGGGAGAAAGTGAATTATTGTGACTAACGATTTAACTAAACAAAATCGACAATTTTTAGGATTACCTGGGGAATTCTCAGATAGTTTATTGAGAGAAGAATATGAAAATGAAATTTAAAGATGAGAAATTAGTTAAATTTAATAGTATCTTTTAATTACTTACTTATCTACTTGACATAAAGCATTTTAAATGATCGTTTACAAAGATAATCAATAATTAAAATGAAAGAAAATACACTTATATTAAGTTTTTCACTTCTACTCTTATACAATCAATACAAAAGGTTAAAAAATTTAAGTTCAATTTGATTTAAGTCATAGAGCTAGGACTTTCGTAAAAGAAGTTTATATTAAATATAAATTAGGTTACATACACAGTTGGGATAGGAAGAAGAATGCATTTTGAATTCTTTGTCTTATTCTCACATACTTTATACATTTTTTAAGTGTAATCATTTTTAATATAGTTAAAAAGATTAGAACGTAAAACTTTTTTTAAAATAATTTATATAATATAATAATCTCTATCTATTTAAGAGTATTATGTAAACAATATTGATTTTAATTGGAAGAGGGTGAATTGATGACGAGGAAATCTAAGAAACAGTATATTTTAGAATCTGCAGCTAATATAGTAAATAGACAAGGTACTGACTATTTAACATTAGATGCAGTAGCAAAAGAAGCAAGTATAAGCAAGGGTGGTTTGCTTTATCATGTTAAAAATAGAGAAGGTCTAATAAAAGAACTTGTCAATTATGCTAATGAATTATATCGAGAAAATGTAAATAGTCATATTGATAATACACATTGTAAACAAGGACAATGGTTAAATGCGTTTATTGAAGCAACGAAAGAGCATCGTGTTGAAAATGCGCCTATTACTTCTGCAATGCTTGCTGCACAAGGTTCAAATAAAGCGCTACTCTTACCATTAAAATCTTTATATGAAGATTGGCAATCTCAAATTGTTAATGACGGTCTAGATGAAATAGATGCAACAATCATTAGGTTAGCTGTTGATGGTTTATGGTTATCAGAAGTTTTTGGAATAAGTGCAATTGATGAATCAATGCGTGAAAGAGTAATAAATCGGTTAAAAGAAAACGTAGAAGTAGGTATTAATAAAGAAAAAAAATAAATTTTCAGGTTTTAAGCTGTTAGGTGAGATTGAAACTTTTCAGCTTATTTTTTATGCTACGGTTGAAACTTTACCGACCAGTTGGTATAGTTTGTAACGTATTTAAAATATAAAGGAGTGCTTATCTTGAAAAAAGTGTTATTAACTGCAGCAATTACAGGCGCTGGAGATACAATTGACAAAAATGAAAATGTTCCAGTAACACCACAAGAACTTGCTGATTCAGCAATTAAGTGTGCAAAAGCTGGAGCAACAGTAGCACATATTCATGTTAGAGACCCTAAAACAGGCGGGGTGAGTCATGATCCAGAACTGTATAGTGAAACTGTAAGACTCATTAGAGAGGCAGACGAAGATATTATTATTAATGTAACAGCTGGTGGCGGTGGCGACTTTATTCCAAGTCAAGAACACCCAGAAACAGGTGGTAAAGGAACCTGGATTCAAACGCCTAAAGAGCGTCATAGACCAGTAGGTGACACATTACCAGAAATGTGTACGCTTGATTGTGGCAGCGTTAATATGGGAGATTCGATATATATTAGTCCCGCTTCATGGCTGAGAGAACAAGCGCAAATGATTAAAGATGCAGGTGTACAACCAGAACTTGAATGTTTTGATACAGGTCATGTCAGTTTTGCAAAGCAACTTGTTAAAGAAGGCTTAGTCGAACAACCTATGTTCCAATTTTGTTTAGGTATACCTTGGGGTGCTGAAAATGATGGTCAAACGTTAGACTATCTTATTTCAAGAATCCCTGAAGATGCACAATGGTCTGCATTCGGTATTGGTAGAATGCAATTACCGACAGTTAGAGAAGTTGCTAAACGCGGTGGAAATATTCGTGTTGGTCTTGAAGATAACTTGTATATTTCAAAAGGTGTTAAAGCAACAAACGAAGCATTAGTTGAAGAAGCTAAGAAAATAATGAAAGAATATGATTTAGTCCCATTAACACCTGCAGAAGCAAGAGAGAAACTTAATCTTAAAAATAATCAAGGAGGTAAATAATGAAGTTCGCAGTAGTTGGAACAGGCGTAATTGGTAGTGGCTGGATAACAAGAATACTCGCTCATGGGCATGAAGTCGTTGCTACAGATCCTAGCGAAGGTGCCTATGAAAGAATGCTAACACAAGTTAAACAAAACTGGCCTTATGCTAAAAAAATGGGGTTAGCTAAGAATGCATCACTAGATAATTTAAGCTTTACTACAGATTTGAAAGCAGCAGTTAAAGATGCAGACCTTATTCAAGAAAATGTTCCGGAAGTAGAATCTATTAAAGATTCTGTTTTAAAAGAAATTGATTTTTATGCGAAACCGTCTGCTATTATTGGTTCAAGTACATCTGGTATTATACCAACTGAATTGCAAAAAAATTTAAAGAATCCTGAACGTTTAGTAGTAGCACATCCTTTCCATCCAGTATATATCTTACCTCTTGTTGAGATTGTACCAGGTCAAAGTACTTCAGAAGAAACGATTATTAAAGCTGAGGAAATTTATGAGAATATTGGCATGGATGTCCTCCATGTAAGAAATGAAATTGAAGGACATATTGCAGATCGTCTAATGGAGGCATTATGGAGAGAATCTCTACATATTGTTAATGATGGTATTGCGACAACAGAAGAAGTAGATAAAGCATTTACGCATGCAGCTGGTTTACGTTATGCACAATATGGACCATTCATGACATTTCATCTTGCAGGTGGCGAAGGTGGTATGAGACACATGCTTAAACAATTTGGTCCTGCATTGAAAAAACCATGGACTAAGTTAATTGCGCCAGAATTGACAGAGGATCTTTACGAAAAAGTAGTGAGCGGTAGTGAAGCGACATCACAAGGATATACAATGTCAGAACTTGATCAAAAACGTAATGAATTCTTGATTAAAGTAAAACAACTCGCAGAAGAATATTGGCCAGAAGATACAGATTCAATGAAAAAATCTAAAAAACATCAAGTGGTAAATTAATATGTCAGAACATTATATTTACCAAACAAATGTAAAAAAAGAATGGGTTGATTATAACGGACATATGAATGATGCTGAATACAACCGTGTTTTTAGTGATGCAACAGATGCATGGTTAGCATTAATTGGTCTTAATCAAGAAACAATTCAAAGATTGCAGTATACAATTTTCACATTAGAAAATCATATAACATTTTTAAAAGAAATGAAAGAAGACGAAAATATTCAGGTAAAAGTACATCTTTATGATTACGATAGTAAACGTGTACACGTTTATATGGAAATGTTTAATAAGGATGATATATGTAGCGCCATATATGAAGTTATGTTGATGGGAATAGATATAAATACAAATAGATCAGCACCTTTTCCTGAACAAATATTAGAATCTATAGAGTTATATTTTAATACAATCCCTATTAATGAAAGACCTAAACAATTAGGACATCGAATAGGAATTAATAGAAGAAAATAGAGGCTAATTTAGTAGTTAATAATTGAATGATTGAAATATTGAGGACTTAATGTGCCTTGTTTTTACTTAGTAAACTTTGTATAACATACACTTTAAGTCCTCAGTTTGTAATAAATATAAAAAAGAGAGGACTGGATATATGTTAAGTATTAGAAACTTATCAAAAGTCTATGCAGGTGGGAAAAAAGCAGTAGATAATATGAACATTGATATTGAATCAGGAGATTTTGTTGCTTTCATAGGAACAAGTGGGAGTGGTAAAACAACCGCATTAAGAATGATTAATAGAATGATCGAATCATCAGATGGTGAGATTACAATTAATGGTAAGAATATTAAAGATATCAATGCAGTAGAATTAAGAAGAAATATTGGTTATGTGATTCAACAAATTGGTCTAATGCCTCATATGACAGTTAAAGAAAATATTGTACTTGTACCTAAACTATTAAAATGGTCGCAAGAGAAAAAAGACAGAAAAGCAAAAGAGTTGATTAAACTTGCAGATTTGCCTGAAGAATATTTAGATAGATATCCTTCACAATTATCTGGTGGACAACAACAACGTATTGGTGTAGTACGTGCCTTGGCAGCTGAGCAAGATATTATTTTAATGGATGAGCCATTTGGTGCATTAGATCCAATTACCAGAGACACATTACAAGATTTAGTGAAAAAATTACAAAAACAACTAGGAAAAACATTCATTTTTGTTACACATGATATGGATGAAGCAATTAAATTAGCAGATAAAATTTGTATTATGTCTGAAGGTAAAGTAATTCAATATGATACACCAGATAATATTTTACGTCATCCAGCTAACGATTTTGTTAAAGATTTTATTGGTCAGAATCGTTTGATTCAAGATAGACCAAATGTACGAACAGTAAAAGATGCAATGATTACACCAGTCACTGTACATATTGATGAGTCATTAAATGATGCAGTTAATATTATGAGAAACCGACGAGTAGACACAGTTTTTGTAATTGATAATAAACATCATTTACTTGGATATTTAGATATTGAAGATATTAATCAAGGACTACGTCAAATGAAAGAACTTATTGATACAATGCAGCGAGATATTTATCGCGTTAAAGTTGATAGTAAATTACAAGATACTGTACGTACAATTTTAAAACGTAATGTAAGAAATGTACCCATTGTTGATACAGATGGTAAAACTCTAATCGGATTAGTAACTCGATCTAACTTAGTAGATATCGTATACGATACACTTTGGGGTGAAATTGAAGAAGAAACAATAAATGAAGATGAAGGCATTGTCGAGCCTAAAGAAATAGGGGCGGATAAAGTATGAGTTATTTAATAGACAATGGTGGCATATTAGTTAATAAAACTTTTGAGCATCTGTATATATCAGTAGTAGCGTTATTACTTGCTATGATTGTTGCTATTCCTTTGGGGATTCTACTATCAAAAAGAGAAAAGTTATCGAAGATTTCTTTAACTGTAGCTGGAATCTTACAAACAATTCCAACTTTAGCAATTTTAGCTTTAATGATTCCACTTTTTGGTGTGGGTAAAACAACAGCAATTATTGCATTATTTATTTACGTATTATTACCAATTTTAAATAATACAATTGTAGGTGTCCAAAATATTGATAGCAATGTAAAAGAAGCAGGACGTAGTATGGGTATGACAAATTTTCAATTGATGAAAGATGTCGAATTACCATTAGCTTTACCAATGATTTTAAGTGGTATCCGTTTATCTTCAGTATATGTAATTAGCTGGGCAGCTTTAGCAAGTTATGTTGGTGCTGGAGGACTAGGTGACTTGATTTTCAATGGTTTAGCTTTATATGAGCCAATGATGATTATCGTAGGTACTATTTTAGTAACTGTACTTGCACTAATTGTAGATTTAATTTTAGCTCAAATTGAAAAGTGGATAGTTCCGAAAGGACTTAAAGTTTCCAGATAAACAATAAAGGAGGACATTATGAAATATTATAAAAAATATATTGCAGTTTTTGTACTATGTCTAACTGTGTTGTCTGGATGTAGTTTACCAGGTTTAAAAAATAGTAATTCAGATGACGATGTTAGAATTACATCTTTAGGCACAAGTGAATCTCAAATCATTTCACATATGTTAAGAATTTTAATTGAACATGATACAAATAATAAAATACAACCTACTTTAATTAATAACTTAGGATCAAGTGTTATTCAGCATAATGCTATTACAAGTGATCAAGCAAATATGTCTGGTACACGTTATACAGGTACTGATTTAACAGGGGCATTAGGGGAAGATCCAATTAAAGACCCTAACAAAGCAATGAAGGCAACACAAAAAGGCTTTAAAGATAAATATCATCAAACATTCTTTAATTCATATGGTTTTGCAAATACTTACGCTTTGATGGTAACGAAAGAAACAGCAAAAAAATATCATTTAGAAACAGTCTCTGATTTGAAAAAACATGCAAATAAATTAAGGGTAGGTATGGATAGTTCTTGGGAAAGTCGTAAAGGTGATGGCTATTCAGGATTTAAAAAAGAATATGGTATCGATTTTAAAACAGTAAGACCTATGCAAATTGGCTTGGTTTATGATGCATTACATTCTGGTAATTTAGATGTAGCAGTAGGTTATTCTACTGATGGTCGTATAGCGGCATATGATTTGAAAGTACTTAAAGATGATAAACATTTCTTTCCACCATATGATGCAAGTCCTTTAGCGACTGATCAATTATTAAAAGAAAAACCAGAATTAAAACCAATTATAAAAAAATTGGAAGGTAAAATTTCAACTGAACAAATGCAAGAACTAAACTATCAAGCAGATGGAAAAGGTAAAGAACCAGCAACAGTAGCAGAAGATTTCTTAAAAAAACATAATTACTTTGACGATGAAAATGACTCTAAACAGAAAGGTGTTCAAAACTAATGGAAGGTAATTTATTCGAACAACTAATACATTATTATCAAACAAATTTTGGTTATCTATGGGAGTTATTTATTAATCACTTCTTAATGTCAATATATGGAGTATTATTTGCTGCTATTATCGGTATACCTCTTGGAATACTTATTGCAAGGTTTGGTAAGTTGTCTGGAATTATTATTACATTAGCTAACATTATTCAAACAGTGCCTGTAATTGCTATGTTAGCAATTTTAATGTTAGTAATAGGACTAGGTATTAATACTGTTATTTTCACTGTTTTCTTATATGCACTTCTTCCTATTATAAAAAATACGTATACTGGTATTAATGAAGTGGATATCAATATTAAAGATGCTGGAAAAGGAATGGGAATGACACGTAATCAAGTCTTACGTATGATTGAGTTACCACTTTCTTTATCAGTAATTATTGGAGGCATACGTATTGCACTAGTAGTTGCAATAGGTGTTGTTGCTGTTGGTTCGTTCATTGGAGCGCCTTCACTTGGTGATGTCGTTATTCGTGGTACGAATGCTACTGATGGCACACTATTTATCTTGGCTGGTGCATTACCCATTGTTGTGATAGTAATCCTTATAGATATTATTTTACGTCTAGCAGAGAAAAAATTAGATCCAGCTACACAAACGAATAATTAATAAAGTATTTAAGGAGTAGATAATATGGCTTTAATCCAGATGAATTATTTATCAAAAACGCTTGGAATGCATCAATCTTTAAATGTTATTTTACCTGAAGATGACAGTTATTTTGATTCAGCGAACGAAACAAAAAAACTTAAAACAATGATGTTATTTCATGGACTATCTAGCGACACTCATTCGTATATGAGATATACAAGTATAGAACGCTATGCTAATGAATATCAATTAGCGATTATAATGCCTAATGCAGATCACAGTTTTTATACGAATATGGCTTTTGGACACAGTTATTATGATTACATTTTAGAAGTTTACAATTATGTACACCAGATTTTACCGTTGTCTAAAAAAAGAGAAGATAATTTTATTGCAGGGCATTCAATGGGAGGATATGGAACAATTAAATTTGCATTAACACAAAGTCAGTTGTTTTCTAAAGCTGCTCCTTTATCTGCTGCATTCGACGTTTCTATGCTTAAAAAATACAAATGGTATGATTTTTCACCAGAGTCTATAGTTGGAACGGATAAGGAGATAGTTGGTAGTAATTTTGATCCTTATCATCTCGTTGATAAAGCTATAGAGAAAAATATTGATTTGCCAGAGTTATTAATTATGTGTGGTACAGAAGATGAACTTTATAAAGGTAACTTAGATTTTATTAACTATTTAGATAAAAAAAATGTACAGTATGACTTTATAAAGAGCTCAGGAAAACATGATTATGCATTTTGGGATAAAGCTATTGAAAAAGTAATTAAAATATTTACAAATAATATATAAAATAATAAGACCATTAGTCTAACAATTTTGACTAGTGGTCTTATTATTTTATTCTTATTTAGAAAGATTTAATATTGATTATTCATTTACAAGTTAATTTAAAAATCAATATATATATATTATTTAGGGCAATGACAACAATTGAGTTTTATCAAAAAAATACCAATTCTTTCAAATAATTCACAAAAAAGTATAGTTTAATTTTACATTATTTCATATTAACGTTTATTTAACTTCATTTCTAATTGATGAATGAGATGAGTAATCAGTTCATTATTAGGAGTTGCGATACCTAATGATTTACCATAGTTCACAATTTGACCATTTAAGTAATCTATTTCAGTTAAACGACCATGATTATAATCTTGATGCATTGAAGGATAGTGTAAACCTTGTGCATGATCAGGATAAGCTGCTTCAATTTTCGAGATTAAGTCGTTAATATGAATATCTACATTTTTAGCATGTGCTACGTCGACAATTTCTTCAATGATTGGGCGTATCATTGCTCTAGAATGATCATAAGCGCCCAATTCACCGATTGTTTTATCTAATATCGTGCACAGTGGATTTAAAACACTGTTAAGCGTGGCTTTAGACCATATTGCTTTAAATACATCATTACTGATAGTGGCATTTAAATGAGCTTGATTTAAGATATCTGCAATTTCTTGAGTACGTGGGTCTTTTTTACCATCAGCACGTTGAAAGTCAATTGAACCTTCACCTTCTAATAGCAATTGACCTGGACCACGTAATCCAGCTGTCCACATTGTTACGGCTAAGAAAATTTGTGATTTTGGAACGAATTGTGATAGACGTTCGTCATGGCCTAAACCATTCATCATACATAAGATGGCAGTATCCTCGCTAATTGCTCCCTGCTCTTTTAAAATTTGCAACATTTGTTCAGATTGCATTGATTTTGTTAAAAGTACGATAATATCATAGGTTTGATTGACCTCTTCAGGGAATGTGGCATGCATTTCAACAGTATAAGTATCATGTTCAGTTTGAACTTCTACTCCTTTTTCATTTATTCGATGAACATGATCTTTCCAGTAATCTATTAATGTAACATCTTGTCCACTTTGTTTTAGGTAAGTACCAATACGACTTCCCATTGCACCCGCCCCAGCAATTGCAATTTTATTAGCCATACTTAACACTCCTTATTTTTCTTGTATTCTATCTATTTCCACTAAAATATGTTAAAAATATAGTCTAAATTACATAGATTTAAGCTACTAATCATTTTCTGATGATTTGTCTTGTGCTTGTTGATCCTCAGAAGACGATGATTCTTCTTGCACATTATCATCATTATGATTAGATTCCGTACCTTCTTTATCTTCCGATGATTGATTTTTGGTGTTTGTTTCTTCTTGATTATCATTAGTAATTTGATTATTGTCTTCTTGATTTTGACCATGCTTTTGTTCTTTAGCCTTATTAAATTGTTTCATTTCTTCATCAGTTGCATTAGTATAACTATCTATAACTTCTCCACGATATTTATTAACCTTAATTGTTTGTGTTAATGCAGGCCCAGCAACTGTTCCGTTTTTAAAATTAACAAAATAAGCTTCATTATTTGTTGCATTTTTATCAATATAAAATTCACTTTGTTCTCGTCCAGAATTTAAATATTTTTTAGCATAAATTTTAGCTACATTTAATGCATGATATTCACTTATAGGTTTTTTATTTATTGGAGGTTGTTGATCATTTTCTTTAGCTGTTGAAGATTTACTAATATTTTGATTATTGATATTATTCTCTGATTCATTTTGGTCATTTGATGAGTTTTTATCATTTTGTGTCACTTTTGATTGTTGTGGATCATTCGAACTTTTTTTATCTTTATCATCTAAATTCAGGTTTAAGCTACATCCACTCAAAATTATTGTAAAAGCTAATACACCACTAATTAATTTATTATAAATCATTTATAAATCACCTTTGAAAAGCATGTTTATTTACGTCTTACCCTAAAAGGATAGTTTTTAACATTTAATATAAAAATATATTATATGAAATTTTTTATTTAGTTAATGTATAGATTGGGATGAATGAGTGGCAGAACGAATAGATTTATTTATAATAGTATAGATAGCCAATTTGATGTGGTTGGTCTTGTTGATAAAAAATTGTAGATAAAGTAGTTTGGAGATATTGGCCATTTAACGAATTGAAACTAATTTTTAATCCAAGAACATTTGAAAAATAAGTGATCACAACGAACGTATCTAATTCGTTGTGATCACTTATTTTATCGTATTGTTCATGTATATATACCATACAAACCAAAAAAGTAAGATAGAATTCATTTTGAATTTGTCGTCCCCAAAAAAGAGGACTAAAGTAGAAGAAAGCTTGCGACAAATGCATTTTCAATTTAATCATCGACTACCATCAATATATAAAACCTGAGACATTTAATAATGTCTCAGGTTTTGTCCTATTTAATTTTAGGTTGTTGGTTTGTGTTATTTTTAATATAGTTCTTTTTACGTTGATGATCAGGTTGTAAGGTTAAACCTAAGAATTTTCTTTCTTGATTTGCATCTTTGAAAAATGAAATCATCATTAAAATAACAACAAAACTAAATGGTAATGCTGAAATAATAGCAGCTGATTGCAGAGCATCTAGACCTGTCGATCCACCAGATAGTAAAAGTACGTAGGCAATCGCTGATAACATGACTCCCCAAACAATCTTAACAAAACCGGATGGATTTAAACGTCCAAATGATGTTTGCATACCTAATACAAATGTAGCTGAGTCTGCGGATGTAATAAAGAACGAGCCTACTAAGATAATAGCGATAAACGATAAAATTGTACCCATAGGCATTTCATTGAAAATACCAAATAATTGTGTTTCAGGTGGCATACTAAAGATGTGTTTAGATTGCTTACCAATTTCAATACCAGTAATACCAAAGGCTGTAAACCATAGCATACTAATAATTGTAGGAACACCTAATACTGCTATAACGAATTCACGAATTGAACGACCTTTCGAAATACGTGCGATGAAGATACCTACAAATGGTGACCAACTCATCCACCAGCCCCAATAATAAATCGTCCATGACTGTAACCATTCATGTTTTTGTGAATTAAGTGGAGCAACATCAAAGCTATTAAAAATAAGGGTATTCAAATATTCACCAATTGAGGATGTAAACATATTCATAATTAAAATTGTAGGACCTACAATTAGAATAATAATAAGTAACATCGCAGCTAAAAGCATATTTAAATTACTTAAATACTGAATACCTTTGCTTAAGCCACTCCAAGCACTAAGTAAGAATAAAACTGTAACAATAAGAATAATAACACCTTGAATAAGCTTATTGTTTGGCACTCCAAATAAATAATTTAAACCACCGTTAATTTGCATGGCGCCAACACCAAGTGACACTGCCACCCCAATAATAGTAGCAAAAACAGCTAGAACATCTATAACAGTACCTAATGGACCTTCTACTTTATTTCCGAAAATAGGACGTAATGTACGAGAAATGAGTCCTAAGTCATTTTTTCTAAACTGTGTATATGCAAGGGCCAAAGCAACAATACCGTAAACTGCCCAAGGATGTAGTCCATAATGTAAGAAACTTGAACGCATAGCTTCAGCTAGAGCAGCTTCTGTTTCTTTACTCGCTGTTGGTGGAGATAGATAATGTGAAATGGGCTCAGAAGATCCATAGAATACAAGCCCAATACCCATACCTGCACTAAATAGCATTGTTAGCCATGAAATAGTATTAAATTCTGGTTTATCATCAGGTTTTCCTAATTTAAGCTTTCCAATTGGATGAAAAATAAGAGTGATACAAAATATCAGAATAATACTAATAAGTAACATATAGTACCAACCGAATGTTTCTGTAATAAAACTTCCGATTGCTCCTGAAATTGAACCAAATTGATTAGGGAAGATGGCTCCAATAATTACCAGTAACCCTACAGTAACTGAAGCAAAAATAAATACATTTGAAAACTGTTTAGATTTGTTTTCCATGTATTTAACTCCTTTCAAATTTAATAAAGTAGATGTATAAAAGCTTAACATATATAGTTAAAAGAATAATGAATAAGTTTAAAATTTTACAAACATGTAATAAGTTTATACCTTTGAATTGTGTAATATGTTGCTTTGGTTATAATTTCTTTCATGTTTTAAAAATATAAGAGATTCTAATTATATTTGGATATCAAATTAATGAACTTTTGAAATTAAAAATATTTGAAGAACGAGAAGTGAAGCAGAATAACTATTTAAATTAATAGATAGTAATCGTAAGTATCTATCAGAATTTCTACCTTTTGCTGAATAAATAAAGAAGGTTGAATATAGTAAAAATTTTATCTATTCACTATTGCAACAGTTTACACGCGAATAAGAAATGAGGAGTTGTATTTAAAAACCGCACTGATGCGGATATGGATTTCATTGCGGCATATGATGGTATGACAAGGAACTTGTAGGAGTCATCGGCTTGCATTATTTAGATCTTGTTAACAAACGAACGTCTATCGGTTACTATTTGGCAGAGCACTTTCAGAAAAAAGGGATTATGACAGCATGCACAAAGGCGTTGATTCGCTATGTGTACGAAGAATTTGATGTAAATCGTGTGGAAATTCAAATGTCGACGCGCAATCCGAAAAGCAGGGCCATACCTGAGCGACTTGGTTTTACGCAAGAGGGCGTGTTGAGAGATAGTGAACGTCTACGTGGAGCGTTCTCAGATAGTTATGTGTATAGTCTATTAAGAGAAGAATATGGGGATGTTAAAGAAGAGTGGTAAGTAGAAGCTTATAAAAAAACGCTTAACAGTTTGTAGTAATAAACTATGTTAAGCGTTTCATTCTTTATTGTTCTACTATTTGAATTAAATTACCGCAAGTATCGTTGAAAATGGCCATTTTAGCACTACCCCTTGTAGTCGGTTCAACGGTAAAGTGAACACCTTTTTGCGTTAATGCATCATAGGTTTGTTGTACATTTTCTACGCCGAACATCGTAATAGGTATGTTGGCTTCGAATAGACGTTGTTGATAATCACTTGCAATAGGGTTGCCATTTGGTTCTAAGACCAATTGAGCACCATCTGGTTGATTCGGAGATACTAAAGTAAGCCATCTAAATCCTTCGCCTACAGGTTCATCTATTTTCTTTTCAAAACCTAAAATGTCTGTATAAAAATTGTAAAGCTTCTTCTTGATTATCTACAAAGATACTATTCGCAATAATATTCATATTTATCCCCTCAAAGTATTTATTATGAAACTTGGATTACTTGGCCTGTTTAAGCACACGAGCCATTTCTTCAATTTTGCCTGCATGTAATGGGACGTGAATGGCATTTAACACTAATAATTCGTTAAGTGTTTTGCAGCCAGCAATCGGTTGTTCAAGTTCTTGTGATAGTTGTTCATCAGTAAGTTGACGAGCACGATCTGGAATTGTTTTTAAGTCCTCTTTAATCGATTCAATTGATGGTATGTCTTGTTCCTCCCAGTTTTCAGGACTAGAACCATAACCAAATAATTTAGTATACGTTTCAATATCAACGGCATTTTGAGAACCCATTGATAAAGCAGAATCGAAGATAGTTAAAACATGTCCAAATTGCCAATGTAAAGTATTTGGAAAAACATCATTCTCTTTATCTAATACTTTCTCAACGTTCCAATTATCATAAACTGATAATAGATAATTCACACCTGTATCAATAACATCATAAACTGTTTTATCACTCATTTAATCTCCCCCACATTCTTTAAAAATTAACTACTGAATATTTACCCGTTAAACATTCTTGTCAATCTAGTGGTAAGATAGTGTTATTAAAGAAAATGATTAAATGGCAGAGTATTTAATAGATATTTTATTAGAAAAAACATATAAACTTCATACAAGAACTTAATAGGTTAACGAATCTTAGGTATAGTTGAAAAAGGATAATTTTTTAAAATTAAAAAAGCAATTATTAAACTGAAAGTAAGAGGTGAGAAGGGCGTGTATGTCATTCAAGATATTGACCATCGTATTGAAACATGGATAGTGCATATTGCTAAAAAAGTAGATGTGATGTTACAAGATGTGGCTGTTGAAACTAAAAAGCATGACTTAGATTTAGTGACGAATATTGACAAAGAAGTTCAAGCGGATTTCACTCAACTTATTAAAGCAAATTATCCAGAACACCAGATTATGGGTGAGGAAAAAAGTAACAGTGAAGTAGATATGTATCGTGGTTATGCTTGGGCGATAGATCCTATTGATGGAACAACCAATCTTGTTAAGCAAGGTAAGGATTATTGTTTAATTGTAAGTTTATTCTACGATGGCGAGCCTTTACTAGCCTATACATATGAATTTTATCAACAGAAATTATATAAAGCTGTTCAAGGTCAAGGTGTGACGATTAATGGCGTGCCACTTTATGTAGACAAGTATTATCATCTCAACGATGCTTTGATTTCTATTGATCCTAAACGTGCGAGTTCTGAATTACTCAAAGCGTTGATTTCACATGCGCATGGTTTTCGATTTATTGGCGCTGGTGGCATTGGTGCATTGCGTACAATCACTGGTGATTTCGGTGCAAGTATTGATATGGGAGCAAACCTGTGGGATATGAGTGCACAAATATTATATGCGAAAGAGTTGGGGTTAGTTGTAACAGATATTCAAGGCAACTCTATCGATTTAAATCATGTTAAAGGTGCGATTATCGCGCATCCGGATATTCACGAAGACATCATTAATATTATAAAAACGTATCAATAAAATATCCTGCCACATCCCGATACTAGAATGTAATGGGTGATGTGACAGGATTTTATATAATATTAGGAAAGATTTGGCTTTGATCGCTCGTTATCAAGCCTTCAAGTGTCATTATTTAAGGTTTAATCGCAAATGCACGTACTGGGAACCCAGGTGCGTCTTTCGGTTTCGGACTAATGGCATAAATGACCCCACCACGCGTTGGCAATTGGTCTAAATTCGTTAACAATTCAAGCTGGAACGTATCTTGTCCAAGAATGTAACGTTCTCCAACGATGTCACCATTTTTAACGGTATCTACCGACGCATCTGTGTCGAATGTTTCGTGGCCAATTGATTTTACGCCACGTTCTTCGACTAAGAACTTCAAGGCATCTAAGCCCCAACCCGGTAAATGTTGATTACCATCAGAATCTTTATTTTCAAATTGTTCAATATCTGGCCAACGTTTCGACCAGTCAGTACGTAATGCTACAAACGTGCCTTCTTCAATACGTCCGTTTTTAGCTTCCCATTGCTCTAAATGGTCACGTGTGACGATAAAATCAGCATTTTCTGCAGCTTCTTTTGAAAAGTCTAAGACGATAAGGGGCAATACTAACTCTTTCAAGTCTAGCTCTTCTAAGTAACGTTTATTCTCTACAAAGTGAATAGGTGCATCGATGTGTGTACCATATTGAGTGACGATATTCCAACGTTGCACGTAAAAGCCGTGCTCTTTGACTGTGAAAAGAGTGGAAACTTCACCTTTTTCAAATTCACTAAATCGAGGTATTTCAGGGTCAAAGGTATGTGTTAAATCAACCCATTCAGCTTCTTTCAGTTGATTTAGTTGATCCCATAATGGATAGTTTGGCATGTTCAATACCTCCAATTGTAATTGTTATTCTATGTTGATTTTGGCAGTGGCTGACTGAACTGACTCATCGCTTTAGGAAAAGCTCGCTTCAGTTCTAGTCAGCTGTGCCGGGACAGTACTACGAAATCACAAGTGATTTCTGTACTGCTCCCTCCCTACGCGGGTTTATTTTGATTATTTGATTCACGTTTTTTACGAACTGTATTTACAAGTACAGTAAGAGCGTCTTTTACTTCATCTTCTTTACGTGTTTTTAAGCCGCAGTCTGGGTTAACCCAGAATAGTGAACGATCAATTTGTTGTAAAGAACGATCAATCGCTGTAGCGATTTCATCTTCTGTAGGGATACGTGGACTATGAATATCATAAACACCTAAGCCAATACCTAAATCGTAGTTAATATCTTCAAAATCTTTGATTAAATCACCATGGCTACGTGATGTTTCAATTGAGATAACATCAGCATCTAATTCATGGATAGCATGGATGATTTGACCAAATTGAGAATAACACATATGCGTATGAATTTGCGTTTCATCTTGTACTGAAGATGTTGCTAATTTGAATGAATTTACTGCATCTGCAAGATATTGTTCATGGTATTCAGAACGTAATGGTAAACCTTCACGTAAAGCTGGTTCATCTACCTGGATTACTTTTATACCCGCTTCTTCTAGCGCTAATACTTCTTCGTCAATGGCTAAAGCGATTTGGTCTTGAACGACTTTACGTGGTACATCTACGCGTTCGAATGACCAATTTAAGATAGTTACAGGGCCAGTAAGCATACCTTTCACTGGTTTGTCAGTTAAACTTTGCGCATATACAGTTTCTTTGACTGTTAGTGGTTCAGTCCATTTTACATCTCCGTATATTACCGGTGGTTTAACTGCGCGTGAACCATATGATTGTACCCATCCAAATTTTGTTACTAAGAAACCTTGAAGTTTTTCTCCAAAGAATTCAACCATATCATTACGTTCGAATTCACCGTGCACTAATACATCTAAACCGATATCTTCTTGGATTTTAATCCAACGTGCAATTTCACTTTCTAAGAAGTTATTATAGGCTTCATCAGAGATACGTTTGTTTTTCCAATCGGCACGATATTTACGTACTTCTTGTGTTTGAGGGAATGAACCGATTGTAGTTGTTGGTAAGTCAGGTAAGTGTAAGCGTGCGTCTTGTGCTTTTTTACGCTCAGGGAAAGGTGACTTACGGCTTGTCGGTACACTATCGAAGTCGTATTCTAGATTTTTGAATGATTGACTTTGGAAACGTTCATAACGTGCTTTCAATTCGTCATATTTTGCGCTATCATTCTGATTGAATAGTCGACGTAGCGCGTCTAATTCGTCTAACTTTTCAGTGGCGAAACTTAAACCTTCTTCGATAGATTGCTCTAAAGTTTCATCATCTAATGATACTGGAACATGTAATAAAGATGATGAAGGTTGGATAACGATATGTTTTGCGTGTCCTTGTAACGTTTCGATTAATTTTTTCTTAGCTTCGATATCTGCAGCCCACACGTTACGGCCATCAATAATACCTGCATATAATGTTTTAGATGAATCGAAGTCACCTGATTCAATTTGTTTTAAGTTATAACCGTTGTCGTGTACAAAGTCTAATCCTAAACCACCAACTGGTAATGAACTTAAGAATTTAACATTGGCACGTTCGAAGTAAGTTTGAATGACTAATTTGTCAGCTAAACCTGCTTTATCAAAGTAGTCATAAGCTTCTCTAGTAATAGCTTCATAAGTTTCGCTTTCATCAGTAACTAATACTGGTTCATCAACTTGGATATAAGCTGCACCAGCGTCAATTAATGATTGAAGCACTTCTTTATATAAAGGTAATAGTGTTTGAACTTTCTCTTCGAATGATTGATGTCCACCTTTAGATAATTTTACAAACGTAATAGGACCTACAATCACAGGGTGAGCGTTAACGTTAAGAGATTTCGCATAGTTAAAGCGATCTAATAAAATGTTGTGGTTCACTTTAGGTTCAACATTATCCCATTCAGGAACAATATAGTGGTAATTCGTGTTGAACCATTTAATGAGTGCACTCGCGACATGTTCTTTATTACCGCGTGCAATATCGAATAATAAATCATCGTTAACTTCGCGACCTTGGAAACGTTCAGGGATGATGTTGAATAATAATGATGTATCGAGAATATGATCATACAAGGAGAAGTCACCAACAGGTACACTGTCTAAATTATAATTTTTTTGTAATAGTAAATTTTCTCTATGTAGGTCACTTAACTTTTGATCTAATTCTGCTTTATCGATTTTTTTAGCCCAATAGCTCTCGATGGCTTTTTTCCATTCTCTTTTTCTACCTAATCTTGGGAATCCTAAATTTGAAGTTGTAATTGTTGTCATGATATTGCCTCCTTGTTTTGGGTAATTGCTTTGGAATATGCTGCGAGTTCTAATGAATAATCGATACGTTGGAATGGTGTGATAATGTATAAACCATTGAAATACTCATGCACTGTATCAATCAATTCTTTAGAAAGTCTCAAACTTAATGCTTTTGTTTTTTCTTTATCATCTTTTACTGCTTTAAATTGGCTTAATACGTCTTCAGACATTTTAATACCAGGCACTTCGTTATGTAGGAAAAGTGCATTGTTATAGCTTGCGATAGGCATGATACCTATAAATAGAGGGACATTAAGGTGTTTCGTCGCCTCATATACTTCTTTAATTTTTTCTTTGCTATACACAGGTTGTGTAATGAAGTAATTCATACCGGCAGCTACTTTTTTCTCAAGGCGTTTTACTGCACCGTCAAGTTTGCGTACATTAGGGTCAAATGCACCAGCGATGTTGAAGTTTGTATGTTTCTTCAGCGCATCACCATCAGTATTAATACCTTGATTGAATCTTAATGCTAATTCGGTTAATCCTTTTGAATTTACGTCGTAGACATTCGTGGCACCGGGTAGGTGGCCTACTTTTGAAGGGTCACCTGTAATCGCTAAAATTTCATTAACACCAATAAGCGATAAGCCAAGTAAGTGTGATTGCAAGCCAATCAAATTACGATCTCGACATGTAATATGCACGAGGGGTTCAATGTTATAACGTTGGCGTATGATGCTCGCTGCAGCGATATTGCTAACACGAACAGTAGCAAGTGAATTGTCAGCGAGGGTAACAGCATCAATGTTCGCTTCGTCAAGTTTGCCAATATTCTCAAAGAAGAGATCTGTATCTAAATGTTTAGGTGTATCAAGTTCGACAATAACTGTTGGTCTGTTTTTAACTTTTGTTGTTAAATTATGTTTATACGTATGTGTGACTGCTCGATTTGTCTGACGATTAATTGGAATGACGTTTTTATTTTTAACAGGCTTTAAATCTTTTACAGATGATTTGATATACGCAATGTGTTGTGGTGTTGTGCCACAACATCCTCCAATTAATCTCACACCCTCATTAATAAGTTCTTGTGCGACATCTCCGAAATATTGTGCATTATCGCTATACTTAAATTCGCTATTCTCAATATCCAGTAAACTTGCGTTTGGATAGCATGATAAGTAAGCCGTTTCTGGTAACTCAATATGTGAAAATGAGCGTTGCATATGGCGTGGACCGTGATGGCAATTTAATCCAACAACATTGGCGCCACAGGCAACTAGTTGCTGTAAAGCTTTATTGATTTCAGTGCCATCGACTAAGTAATTCGTATTTGATGCGGTCAATTGCGCAATGATAGGGATATCGTACTTTCGACGTGTTGTTGTAACAATATTTGTCAGTTCTTCTAAGTCGTAGTAAGTTTCGAACAATAACCCATCAACACCTTCTTCAACAAGTGTATCGATTTGATTTTCAGCGTGATACTGAATGGTGGACAAAGGCAATTCCTCTTGCTGTAAACTTCTGAAACCACCTATTGTGCCAAGTATGAAAGTATCAGGTCGTGCGACACGTTTTGCGATGGCTACAGCTGCCTTATGAATGTCCTTTACTTTATGTTCCAAGCCAAAGCGTCTTAGCTTTTCAAAGTTAGCACCATACGTGTTGGTCTGGATAATATCGGCACCGGCCTCTATATAAGAACGATGTATAGACTCTACTTTTTCTGGATGTGTTAAGTTATAAGCTTCTGGACATGTATCTAAACCCTCTGAATAGAGAATTGTTCCCATTGCACCGTCAGCTACTAAAACGTTGTTCTGTAATTGATTCAATAATCGACTCATTGAAAGCCTCCTTTAATGCGTAGTTGAGGTCAGCAATTAATTCTTGAGGTTGTTCTAGACCTACGCTTAATCGGAATAAGCCAAAGGTAATGCCACGTTCATTTCGAACATCTTCAGGAACAGCAGCATGTGACATTGTGACTGGATGAGATAATATCGTTTCTACACCCCCAAGACTTACTGAAACTAGGGGTAAAGTTAAAGCATCTACAAAGTCTTGTGCTTTCGTTTCATCTTTTAATCGGAATCCAATCACGGCACCACCACTATTTGCCTGTGATAAGTGTAATGAACTGTTTCCTGGATAATATACTTCGGCAATTTCTTCTCTTTCTTTTAAAAATGCTACAAGTTTCTCCGCATTTGATGTTGATTGTTTAAACCGCACAGGTAATGTTTTTAAGTGTTTGGCTAATGTCCAACTATCATGTGCTGACAATGCAGTGCCCGTACCATTCTGTAAAAGATATAATGCATCAGCGACGTCTTTACGATTTGTAATGGCAGCGCCTGCGATAATATCGCTGTGGCCACCTAAAAATTTAGTAGCTGAATGAACCACAATATCAGCGCCAAGTGCAAGTGGTGATTGACCCAGCGGTGTCATAAATGTGTTATCTACTGCTAAAAGTAATTGATGACGTTTAGCAATCGCTGCTACTGCACGTATATCTGTAATTTTGAAACAAGGATTGGATGGTGTTTCTACGTAGATGAGTTTGGTATTCGGCTGAATCGCACGCTCAATTTCTTCAGGTTGTGTAGCATTAACAGTCGTAAATTGAATATCAAAGCGATTTAAAATTTGTTCTGTAAGTCTGAATGTGCCACCGTATACATCATCAGGAAGAATGACGTGATCATTTGCTTTTAATGTTAGTAATACCGCTGAAATTGCTGCGATACCTGAGGCGTACGCAAATGCATATTGTCCTCCTTCAAGTTTTGCTAATTTCTCTTCAAGAAGTTGGCGGTTTGGATTGCCACTTCTGGCATAATCAAATTTTGCATTGCCACCAAGCACTTTTTGATGAAATGTTGAAGAGTCATAAAGTGGTGGGTTAGCTGAATCGTAATCTACACCTCTGTGTTCATCAAAAATAACTTCGGTTTCTTTTGATAAGCTCATGAAATCACTCCTACTTTAGAATTCTCCAATGCTCGTAAAATATCTGACTCAATGTCGTTATAATCTTCAATACCAATAGATAAGCGTATAAGGTGTTCATCTATGCCACGTTTATCTTTTTCTTCATCCGGCATATCGACATGCGTTTGTGTGTATGGGAAAGTAATGAATGTTTCTGTTCCACCTAGACTTTCTGCAAAGATACAGATTTCTAAATTTTCCAAAAATTTAGCAACGCTAAAGTCTTTATTTAGACGTAAACTCAGCATGCCCGTTTTACCACTGTATAGTACTTCGTCTATTGCACTAGAAACTTTACATCGCTCGGCTAACTTCTTAGCGTTTGCTTCTGACCGTTCAATACGTAAATGTAATGTTTTTAAGCCACGTTGTAATAAATAACTATCGATAGGAGACAATGTTGCTCCAATCATGTTATGCAATTGCCCAAGTTGCTCAGCTAATGATTCATCTTTAACAGATACAACCCCAGCCAATACATCATTGTGACCACCAATATATTTAGTTGCTGAATGGAGTACAATGTCAGCACCGTCTTCTAAAGGCGTGGATAAATAAGGTGTTAAAAACGTGTTGTCGATAATTGTTAATAGATCATGCTGTTGACTTAAGATGTAATAAGGTTCAACGTCAATTTCGATCATTTGTGGATTCGAAATAGGTTCTATGAAAAGTGCTTTTGTATTGGTCGTAATAGCGTTAACAACTTCTTCATAATTTAGGAAATCAACATATTTAAATTTGATACCATATTGTTTTTCATAAAAGTCAAATAATCTAAATGTACCACCATATAAGTCGAAAGCGACTAATATTTCATCACCTGGTTGAAACAAGTTACATATGAGTTGTACTGCAGCCATGCCACTTGAAGTGGCAAATGAAGCAATGCCTCCTTCTAATTTCGCAAAGGATTCTTCAAATGCAGAACGTGTTGGATTCTTTGTTCTTGTATAATCATAGCCTGTTGACTGACCAAGGTGAGGATGCTGATATGCAGTAGACAAATAGATAGGATTGGCTATTGCGCCAGTAATATCTTTAGTTAATGATATTTGTGCTAATTGAGTATCTTTCATGTCAAATCCTCCATTCATTTTTTGTCCAATAAAAAAAGCTTCCGTCCTTTAAACCCGATATGCATCGGATGTAAAGGACGAAAGCCTGTTTCGCGGTACCACCTTTATTTATTACTTTATTGCTAAAGTAACCTCAAACAGTACGCCATTTTATGAATAAAAGTGTACTGAGATAGTGGACGCTGATTTAATCGTTATGTAACACTTTAGTCGAATGAAAGGGACACATTAAAAAACTCATTTAACTTGATTATAAGTAAATGAGTATTAACGATGATTAGCGACGTCTAGAATTCCAGTACGCCATTAAACAATAAATGTTAATACTGTATCGCTATAACGGGCGAACCCGTTGACACCTCGTATTGGCATCAACACTCAAAGGCCATTTTCAAACTTTCTTTCAATGTCTCTTCTCAGCTTTGGAGACTCTCTGTATTAGCAGTGTAAGTTCTACTTTCCTTATTACAGTGTGTAATTTGTGTTTTTTTAAGTTAATTCATAGCTTACAGACCTAAATTACATTTGTCAACAACTTTTCTGAAAATTAAAATTATAAAGGTGATTCAGAAAACGCTTTAAGTATTGATAGCATAGCGATAATTGTATATAAAAAAATTTAATTTTTTCATTACATTTTTCTAATCTACTTGTTAAACCTATTCTATATTTTTTAAAATAAATAAGTATTAAAAAATGCACGCCATTGAATTTATAGTGTAAAAGTAAGTTTGTTGTGATTGTAAAAGACTAGTTCTTAGATAATGCTTCAAATACGATATCAATAATGGCTTAGAGAGGTGAAAATAGTGAGTCATAAGCAAGATGAGCGATTGGCGATAAGTCAAAATGAACAAATTCAAAAAATTGATCTTTCTAAAATTAAAGCTAATCCATATCAACCTCGTAAAACATTTGACGATGATAGATTGAGTGATTTAGCAACGTCAATACAAACTCATGGTGTATTACAGCCCATTGTATTGCGTCAGACTGTACAGGGCTACTATATAGTAGTTGGCGAAAGACGATTTAGAGCATCTCAATTAGCAGGGTTAACCGAGATACCTGCCATTATTAAAGAATTGTCCGATTCTGACATGATGGAATTAGCAATTATCGAGAATTTACAAAGAGAAGATCTCAATGCCATTGAAGAAGCTGAAAGTTACCAGCGCCTCATGAATGATTTAGGATTAACACAACAAAAAGTAGCGGAACGACTAGGCAAATCACGACCATATATCGCAAATATGCTAAGATTGCTAAATTTACCCAAAGACATTTCGAATCAAGTCAAAGAAGGTGCGTTATCTAGTGCACATGGACGCACGTTGTTAGGCATTAAAGATGTCACTATGATGAAAAAGATAAGCCAACAAGCCATACGTGAAAATTGGAGTGTTAGATATCTTGAACAGGTTGTAAATGAATTACAAGACGGTGGGCAGTCTAAAAAAAGCAAAGCAACAACGCAAATAAAACCTAAATTCATTCAAAAGCAAGAACGTCGACTGAAAGAAAAGTTTGGGTCTAAAGTAGACATTTCAACTAGCAAGAATATAGGTAAAATAACATTTGAATTCAAAACAGAAGAAGAATTTAAACGACTCATTCAAAAACTCAATGACGAAGTATGATACGTAATCAATCGTATTGATAGAGTGATATTCTATGAAAGAGTGAGTTAAGATGTGTTACATCTTAGGCTTTGCCAAGGAAATAAGTAATAAAATAAAGCTTAAGACGGATACATATTGCGCAATAAATGAGTATAATAATTTAATTATAAAAAAGTTGAATAGGGAGGTTACTATTACATGAATCAGGTCAAAAATGTATTGTCTTCATTATTTGAACCGTTAACTAAAATAGAAACATATGAAAATTTAGCTATTAAAATAGCATTAATTATCATATATATTATTGTTGCACTTATCGTCATAGCAATATTAAACAAAGTAATTGAACAAGCATTTAAAATTCAAAATCGCAGTAGCAAAGGCAATAAGAAACGTTCTCGAACGCTTATTTCTCTTGTGCAAAACGTAGTGAGCTACATTATTTGGTTCATTGTGATTACTACTATCTTAAGTAAATTTGGAATTAGTGTTGAAGGTATCATCGCTAGTGCCGGTGTCGTCGGTTTAGCGGTTGGTTTCGGTGCTCAAACGATTGTTAAAGATATCATAACTGGTTTCTTTATTATATTTGAAAATCAATTTGATGTTGGGGACTATGTTAAAATCAATAGCGGTGGTACAACAGTAGCAGAAGGAACAGTAAAATCTATTGGCTTAAGATCAACGCGAATTAACACAATCACTGGTGAATTAACGATTTTACCAAATGGTAGTATGGGAGAAATTACTAATTTCTCTATTACCAATGGTTTCTCTATAGTAGAAATTCCGGTATCTGTAGAAGAAAACTTAGACAAGGTAGAAAAGCGTCTAAATAAACTATTTACTGCAATGCGCAGCAAATATTACTTATTTATCACTGATCCAGTCGTAGAAGGTATTGATTCGTTGGATGAAACTAAAGTAACGTTTAGAATATCTGCTGAAACCATTCCAGGTGAAGGTGCATCCGGCTCAAGAATATTACGTAAAGAAATTCAAAGAGTATTTGTTCAAGAAGGTATTAAATTACCACAACCAATTTATATTAAAAATAATAATCAACAAGGAAAATCTTAATTATTATTGAGGGGTAATTTCATGACGTCAAATTATGGAATAAATGATATAGTAGAGATGAAAAAGCAACATGCATGTGGAACTAATCGATTTAAAATTATTCGTATGGGTGCTGATATTCGCATCAAATGTGAGAATTGCCAACGAAGTATTATGATTCCACGTCAAACGTTCAATAAAAAATTAAAGAAAATATTAGTATCAAATCAAGATACTGAAGGTTAGGAGAATGATTAATGGCTTTAACAGCAGGAATCGTAGGATTACCGAACGTAGGTAAATCTACATTATTTAATGCAATAACTAAAGCGGGAGCGTTAGCCGCTAACTATCCATTCGCAACAATTGATCCAAACGTAGGTATCGTAGAGGTGCCAGATTCACGTTTAAATAAATTAACAGAAATGGTTGAACCTAAAAAAACTATTCCTACAACTTTTGAGTTTACTGATATTGCAGGTATTGTAAAAGGTGCTTCTAAAGGTGAAGGATTAGGAAACAAATTCCTTTCACATATTCGTGAAGTAGATGCAATTTGCCAAGTTGTACGTGCATTTGATGATGAAAATGTAACGCACGTATCAGGACGCGTAAATCCTTTAGATGATATTGAAGTTATTAATATGGAATTAGTATTAGCAGACTTAGAATCTGTTGAGAAACGTTTGCCTCGAATTGAAAAAATGGCGCGTCAAAAAGATAAAACTGCTGAAATGGAAATGAGAATTCTGTCTAGAATCAAAGAAGCACTTGAAAATGGTGATCCTGTACGTAGCTTAGACTTCAATGAAGAAGATCAAAGATACGTTAACCAAGCACAATTACTAACGTCTAAGAAAATGTTATATATTGCCAATGTTGGAGAAGACGAGATTGGTGATGAAGATAACGATAAAGTAAAAGCAATTCGAGAATATGCAACGAAAGAAGATTCTGAAGTTATCGTTATTAGTGCAAAAATCGAAGAAGAAATCGCTACATTAGATGACGAAGATAGAGAAATGTTCTTAGAAGATTTAGGCATTGAGGAACCAGGACTAGACGTACTTATCAGAACAACATATGATTTATTGGGTTTATCAACATACTTTACTGCAGGTGTACAAGAAGTGCGTGCTTGGACATTCAGACAAGGTATGACAGCACCACAATGTGCAGGTATTATTCACACTGACTTTGAACGTGGATTTATCCGTGCCGAAGTGACAAGTTATGATGACTATGTTGAGCATGGTGGCGAACAAGGTGCTAAAGAAGCGGGTAAACAACGTTTAGAAGGTAAAGAATACATTATGCAAGATGGCGATATCGTACACTTTAGATTTAACGTTTAATAATCACATCTAATTATTTATAGCGATATGCATAGTAAAAATTAAATATTTGATAAAAAAATAAAAAGCAATGTAAGTTTCGCTTGGCTTGAGTGACAGGAGACTTACATTGCTTTTTTATATTGTTTATTTCATTATATCTTAAAAGAACGGTATAACTTTACTTGCTTCAATAATATCTTTGGTGCTAAAAAACTGTTTACCTTCTCCAGTGTAAGCAGGTTCTAGAATCATATTGGCTTTCGCACAATATAACCATTCTGGATTGATACCGCAATTTAAGACTTCTTGAAATTCTTGAAAATCTTTATTCCAATCTAAATCTAATTGCATGTTTTACACCTCGACTATATTATAGAACAAGTGTTCGTAAAAATAAAGTGCTATGTATAAATTTTTTAACTAGTAAACCAATCAGCAGTAACATTCGCATCTAAGTAATTCGCATCAACGTTTTGGTTTAGCTCAGGGGCATAGTAACTATCTGTGTATTGCCATAAAACTTTCTCTCTATTAGGTTCTTGCGTTTGATAAGCTGCTAACCAATAACCATCATAGGCACTTACAGCATTCGGAACGTTGTTGGTCATAAAGTTCTCATAAGAATAAAATAATACTTTTTTATTCCCTGCAAGTTGTTTCATTTCATCAGCCCAAGCTTTTGTAGCAGTGTCAGCATCACCAGAAGTGATTGAATTTTGTTCAAAATCATTTACATAGAATGAAGCTTTAGGTGCACGACTATAAAGCGTTTGAGCTTCATTTCGAGCATCATCAGCATTTTCATACAGGCTATATGAATAGACGCCGAATTTCATATTATTTTTATCTAATAAAGCTGAATTATTCTCCAAACATTGATCAACATATTCTGAACCATATTGACCTCTGATAATGATGAAATCATAATCTTGCTTTAGTTGTTTAACTTGTGCATCCGTTAAGTTTCCTTGCCATTCTGAAATATCTAACACACGATCACCATTTTGTGTTGTGATTGCTTTAGATTTTGTTGAAAAGGTTGAACGGTTACTAGTAGCGTTGTTTTGTTCATTGGGATGATTTTTTAGATATTTTTGATATCCATACCCCATCGTTCCTTTTTGGCTACCTTCAGTTTGTTCAGAAGCGTTTGCATTTAACGCACCTATAGAAGTTGCCATAATAGTTAAACATGCAATAGATGATGTTGTTTTCTTGAACATTTGAGCTCTCCTTTAGATATTTTATTTTTTTAAAATAATATTAATATGCAAAATGCAGTTGTGATGTTAGTACAAAAACTAATGATTCTCAACTTTATAATTGACACGATACATATGTAGAAAAATAAGGTTATGAACAATGTAAATTAGCGGGACAGATGCTGAATAAAATATATTGTAAAAAGTAATACTCTGTGCTATAATCCTTGATTGTGAGTAATGAAAATTATTCCTTGCTTATCGTTAGTATTCGATAGGCCGCATAGACCACAAGGAGGTGCAAGTATAAAATGAGAACATATGAAATTATGTATGTCGTACGTCCAAACATTGAAGAAGATGCTAAAAAAGCAGTTGTTGAACGCTTCAACGGTATCTTAGCTTCAGAAGGATCAGAAGTTTTAGAAGAAAAAGACTGGGGTAAACGCCGTCTTGCTTATGAAATTGAAGATTTCAAAGAAGGTTTCTATAACATCGTACGCATTAAAACTGATAACAACAGAGCTACAGACGAATTCCAACGTTTAGCTAAAATCAGTGACGATATCATCCGTTATATCGTTATCCGTGAAGACCAAGATAAGTAATAAATTAATGGGGGCGTTTTAATGATAAACAGAGTTGTATTAGTAGGTCGTTTAACTAAAGATCCAGAATACAGAACCACTCCCTCAGGCGTAAGTGTAGCGACATTTACTCTAGCAGTTAATCGTACTTTCACGAATGCTCAAGGGGAACGCGAAGCTGACTTCATCAATGTTGTTGTATTTAGAAGACAAGCAGAGAATGTGAATAATTATTTATTCAAAGGTAGTCTAGCTGGCGTTGATGGTCGCATACAATCACGCAGTTATGAAAATCAAGAAGGTCGTCGTATCTTTGTTACTGAAGTTGTAGCAGATAGTGTTCAATTCCTTGAACCTAAAAATGCTCAAGGTGGCCAACGTAATCAAAGTAATAACAATGATTTCCAAGACTACGGTCAAGGATTTGGTGGTCAACAATCAGGACAAAATACGTCTTACAATAACAATAATTCATCAAACAATAAACAATCTGATAATCCATTTGCAAACGCAAACGGACCGATTGATATTAGTGATGATGACTTACCATTCTAATAACAAAATGAACGTATAAAAAAATATTCCAAAGGAGGTAATTAACCATGGCAGGTGGACCAAGAAGAGGCGGACGTCGTCGTAAAAAAGTATGCTATTTCACAGCAAATGGTATTACACACATTGACTATAAAGACACTGAATTATTAAAACGTTTTATCTCAGAACGCGGTAAAATTTTACCACGTCGTGTAACTGGTACTTCAGCTAAATATCAACGTATGTTGACTACAGCTATCAAACGTGCTCGTCATATGGCTTTATTACCATATGTTAAAGACGAAAACTAATATATAGGTATTGGTTAAACCCCGTAGGCTTAAGGCTTATGGGGTTATTTTTTTGTGCTTTGAATTTTAGGGAAAGGATAGAAAAGGGATATAATAATAATTTTACATAAAGCACTTAGTAGTACTACACAAAAAAATCCCCACCAATACTAAATTGATAATTTAGCTTGAAGGGGATTTAATATTATAAATACTAATATTTTATGGTCATTAAATCATTATTTTAAATGATCAACGGCATATTGTGCTTCTTCTTCAGTGAATTTGAAACCATCTTTAGAAGACAACATATCCTTAATATCTGATTTAGAAGTATCGCCATTCTTAGATAAAGATTTGGCTCTTTCTAGTGCATTCTCTTTGTAGTCTACTTTTACATTATCGGCAGCATATTTTGCTTCATCTTCTGTGAAATCGTCGTATTCTACTAACTTATTATAAAGTTCACTTTTTGATTCGATAGAGTCTTGCATATATCGTTGGGCATTTTTTAATGCATTCTTTTTAAAATCCGTCTTCAAATGTTTCATTGCGTAATCTGCTTCATCTTTCGTAAATTGACGCCCATCTTTAGACGTAAGTTCGTCTTCAAGTTGCGATTTTGAAGAATAAGATTGGTCACTGATATGTTTTGCTGTTTCTAACGCATTTTCTTTATAGTCAATTTTTGCATGCTTCATCGCATAATCTACTTGTTCACTAGTAAATTGACCTGAATTTTCATCATTTTTAAGATAATCAGTTAGTTCTTTTTTCGAAAAATGTAAGTTATCACTACTTTCTTCTGCAGTTTTTAACGCATTTTCCTTATAATCTACATCTTTTAAATGATTAACGGCATATTTAGCTGTACTAGAATTAAATTTATCACCACTACTAGAAGTCAATTGGTTATAGATACCTTTTTTAGACATGTACATCGATTTAGCATAAGTTTCAGCACGTTGCAAAGCTTCTTCTTTATCATTCCCGCCAGCTTTACGAGAGTTACCTTCTTGTTTGGATTCATGTGTTGCATTTTCACTATCACTTGATGAAATTGAGTCTGAGACTTTCATAAAAATCACACAAGCTGCTAGTACTAATATAATTAAAATAACTAGACAGCCACAACCGGCGCCGCATCCAATAAGCCAATATTTCCCTTTATTAGAACTATTGGAATCATCGTTTTGAGTACTTTCATTATTACTCACATTTTCATTTTTATCTTGATTATGTATATTGTTTTCTTGTGATTGTTCTTGAGATGAATTGGTATTATTTGGTGGCTCTTCATTAAATGCCATTAAAATATCCTCCTTGTAGTTGGTTAACACTAATTACAATCATACATAAATTAAAATTTACATACAATAGCTATAAAATTTATTTTGTGACATTAATTTAAATTCAAGTCATTATATCGCAATTAATTTTATTTAAAACGAAAATTATGATAAAAATGCCTGTCATACACTAAATATATAGTATGAGAGGCATTTAATAGAAATTATAAACGAATATCGATATCGTCAATTTGCTGTTGATATTCTTTGTATTTACTTTCGACTAACATTTGATAAGGTGTGTCAAAGAAGTCTGCGAGAATCATTGCATCTTTAAACTTAGGTTCATGTTGATGATTTTCCCATTCCCATAATTGATGGGGTTCATAATGTGTACCATATTTTTTATTAATTAATTCTGTTAATTCGTTAATTTCAAGATTTCGTTTAGTTCTTAAATTAAAAAGTGTATGTGAACTCATGAAACATAACCTCCTAAAAAACAAGTTTGAATTTAAATTATTTTTACTTACTTTCCAATTCATTAATTATAAGTAAATAATTTGAGTTTTTATATACAACCTAAGTTATTTAACTATACTAGTCTTGTTCACAATAATTATCAAGTCTTTTAGCTGATAAATATTAATTATGTTATCTTTATTTCAAGAAATATAAATAAAGTGGAAATTTATAATGAAACTATTTGATTCGCATTTTCATATCATTGATTATGATTTTCCGGCGAAGGAAAATAACGGCTATATGCCTCCATCATTTAAGGTTAATGACTATTTAAATTATACTCAGCAATTAAATGTTGTTGGTGGCGCAATTGTATCAGGGTCATTTCAAGGATTTGACCAAGATTATTTAATATCAGCTTTAAGGGTCAATTTGTTGGGATAACGCAGCTACCTGTATCTACATCTGACGATGAAATTCTTCGATTATATGATGAAGGAGTTAGAGGTATTCGATTTAATGTTAAACGTGGTGGGTCTGAAGATATAACGCTTATTAAGACGTTTGCACAAAGAGTCTATGATTTAGTTGGCTGGCATTCTGAAATATATATTGAATCCAAACAATTAAAAGACTATAAAGAAATTATAAGTTCGTTACCTAAAGTATCAATCGATCATCTTGGCTTGACCGTAGAGGGTTTTGAAGATTTAAAAGCATTAGTCAAACAAGGTGTTTATGTTAAAGCAACAGGATTTGAACGTATAGAAGTTGAGCCTATTGCAGCCATTAAGGAACTGATTGACATTAATCCTGATGCCATTATGTTTGGTACAGATTTACCTTCCACGCGAGCAAAGCGTCCTTTTAGTGAACGAGATATTGAGTTAATTCAAAAGCATTTTGATGAAGAGACACAAGAGAAGATCTTTTATAAAAATGCATTAAAATTTTACAGAATTTCAGAATGAAAATCGAATTTGTAGTAGTGGAAAACGAATATATAAATTATCCATAATTTTTATAATGAGATTTGATATAAGTTAAAATAAAAATATAATAAAATTATATCCTAATGTTTATTCATGTTGATGCGTGGTATATATAAGAAGTATATAAAAATAGAAGATGTAAGGAGAGTTCTGAATATGGGCTTTATTGTTATGTTAATAGTCGGAGGATTAATCGGCTGGGTTGCCGGTATGATCATGGGTAAAGATATCCCAGGTGGTATCATCGGTAACATCATCGCTGGTTTAATCGGTTCAGCTGTAGGTAGTAAATTGTTAGGTACTTGGGGACCTGTATGGGGTGGCGTACCAATCATTCCAGCACTAATCGGTGCAATTATTGTTATTTTCGTTGTTTCTTTAATTTTAAAAGCACTTAGAAAATAATAGCGATATTAAGAGAGCTACTTTAATAGTAGCTCTCTTTTTTAGTTTAATGAAATTTTAATTAATTAAAGCCTGATGGTTATGAATATCTTCAAAATCATAGTTCTTTATAATTTCGCATCCTAAGGGATGTCTACCATTATCAACGTGCTTATTAACTTCTTCTAATACTTCCAGAATTTCATACTCAGGCGTTTCAATTTTAAATGAATACCTAAATATATGTCCGTGATCCGATTTAACAGTTGCCATGAGTTCGTCGTTTACCATTTTATAACCTAGTAATTCCATTATTGATTCCCCTCCAATAAGTGTGATTACTTAGTTATAATGTAGCATGTAAAAAGGCATGATGACAGTAATTTTACTTAAATGTTAATGATTATCATTTCACTTATCTTTTTGAGGGGGGTTATATTTTAAAAGTAGCTAAAATTGGGCATAAAAAGAGGGTGACGTCGGGTTAAGGCGTCACCCAGGAGTATTATGTTCATGAATATAAAAGACTTTGTAGTTATTATTTAACTACACCCTAATATTACCATGTTACCTACCATAATGACAATAAAAAGTGCTTAAAATATAAAAAAATTCCGTTTAGTACTAATATTTGTAAAAAGTTATATTAAAGTTATTTATTAAACTTAAAATGATTGTGTTGCTTATTAACATTTAGACTACGCGTAGACTTACATATTTATATAAGTTATGGCATAATGTTTTTAATATTTTATTGAAGAGGGTGTATATATGGATGGAATAATAACGTTTATTACTATTACGCTACTTATTATCATTGTGCCTGGTCCAGACTTTTTGATTGTCATGAAAAACACAATCCATTCGGGCAAACTAAATGGTTCTATGGCAGCTTTAGGTATTACCTCTGCTCATATCATTTATTCATCGTTAGCTGTATTGGGAATTATATATATTCTTACAAGTTTATATTACGTATTTTTGATTATAAAAATTCTAGGTGCCTGTTATCTGATTTATCTAGGCGTACAAAGTATTCGTTCAGCTCATCAGTCGATGAACTTTAATACGGGTGGTATTAAAGTCAATGATGTGAGTTGTTTTACCTCATATCGACAAGGCTTTCTAAGCACAATTTTGAATCCTAAAGCGTTACTTTATTATGTGAGTGTTTTACCGCAATTTTTGTCAACTGGCGGAATTGAAGTGAAATCACAAGTAGCCATTTTATCTTTAGCAGTCATTATGATTATCTTAATTTGGTTTTTATTCTGTGTATTTGTATTTCAATATATTAAATTATTATTCAGTCAGCCTAAAGTAAAAGCTATATTTGATTATACTGTAGGTTTTATTTTAATAGGATTATCAATTAATTTATTATTAAGCAAGAGTAGTTAAATTTCAGTAAAGGATTGTAGTATATGAAATTATATTTAGTGAGACATGGAGAATCACAATCAAATTATGATAATAAACATAATCGAGCTTATTTCTGTGGCCAATTAGATGTGCCATTAACCAAGAAAGGTATTGAAGGCGCAAAAAATTTGGAAAGCTACTTTAAAGACAAACATATTGATCATGTTTATATATCTGATTTAACTCGAACACAGGAAACCTATCATTATATCTTTCCATATGACATACCTTCTACTATCACTTCATTGCTTCGAGAACGTTCTTTAGGAGTATTTGAAGGAGAGTATAAAGATAAGTTAATGCAAGATGCACAATATCATCGTTACTTTAACGATCCTGAATATAAAGATTTTCGTCATAGTTTCACTCAAAAAGCGCCTATGGGTGAAAGTTATAGAGATGTATATAATAGAGTT
This sequence comes from Staphylococcus sp. HMSC062A01, assembly GCF_001836805.1. Taxonomy (NCBI): domain Bacteria; kingdom Bacillati; phylum Bacillota; class Bacilli; order Caryophanales; family Staphylococcaceae; genus Staphylococcus; species Staphylococcus sp. HMSC062A01. The sequence continues at coordinate 45,013 of NZ_KV830643.1, read as the reverse complement.
CATCAATTCTTTGAACAAATGAATATGAGTGACGATGAAATAATTGTAATCGTAGCACATCAAGTAGTTATTCGTTGTATATTTGCATATTTCAATGTAATTGGTGAAGAAGAAGCATTAGATTACAATGTTGAAAATTGTAAACCATACTTTTTAGAAGTATAAAATGTATAATAACAATTAATTAACACGCAAAAATCCAAACCGTATATTTTAACGGTTTGGATTTTTATGTGCCTAGAAAAGTATGTCAGTCACAACATTTTATTTATCTAAAACGTCAGATTTAATATTTTTATCGTCTAGGAATTTTTGAATTTTATCTTGTTGTTTACCATTTACATCACCTGCATAATGTGTAGGCACATCGACAACGTTAATTGTATTTTGTGGTTCATAATTAAGCTGCTCAATGCTCTTATCAACATCTGCGATTGTGCTATTTAAGGCGTGGAAATAATTAATAATACGCTCAGTGTTTTCCTTATACCCAGAAGGTAAGGTATTGTTTTTAACGAATTTTTTGAAATGTAAATCATTTTTAACAGCTAAGTTTGATAATTTGCTGAGCTTTTTAGCTTGTTTATCAGTGACCCTTGTTTGTCCTGTACTTTGTCGGTCAATTTGACTTTGCATCACGTATTTATTATCTAAAATATCGCTATTAACATCTAAATATTTTTTAATGGCTTTATTCATTTCATCTTCGCTAAGTTTTTGGTTCTCTTTATTTGAAGTGAAAATATCACTTTCTGTTAAATTTTTAGCGTGTTTTGGTGCATTAACGCCATTACTATGATGGTCTGTTGTATCATTATCATCCTCAGGTGCACAAGCGCTTAATGTTAGTAATAATGATAAAAAGAGACCTATTAATATATTCTTCTTCATAGGTTTATAAATCTCCTTTATTAGTAACGCAACTATAATTTTACATAATAATAGATTATCATTTATCGAAAAATAATTGAATGTTAAGTACTTAAATTCATAGCCATCTATGAACAATTTGTGGCATTTATCTAGTTACATAGTTTGTAAATCGGCTAAAAGATTATCTAGGATTTTATGGGTCATAGGTAACTTTTTTAATTTTCTCTTATTAATTAGTATAAGTGATTCACTATTTTAAAAAAAGTATTAATATAATTTCTTTCATATTGGATCATCTCATTGTAAAGTTGTGTTAATGTTTCGGATTGTGAAGCGAATTGAAGTAGCGTATAGACTTTACTGTAATGAGATGATGGATTTACAAGTAGCTTCAAATTACTCAATTGTTCTTCTGAAATTAGGGAAAGAGATTCGTGCCATACTGTGACCTCCAATGTTATTTATCTGTACAAACATAGATTAGCAAAGATAAAGTGAAAGTTATAAAAAAACAGAGACGTTTGTAAAAAACGTCTCTGCTTTATATGAAGATATTTGATAGGTTAAGTGTTTAATATGGATAAATGTGAAGTAAATAAACTTCTAACATATCCTAAAAAGATTATTAATTTCTAATGATATAATCAAATGCATTTAATGCCGCATTGGCACCTGCACCCATAGAAATAATAATTTGTTTATTTTTCTGATCGGTAACGTCACCAGCAGCAAATATACCTGGAACGTTTGTATTGTTATTACGGTCAATAACAACTTCGCCACGGTTATTTAGTTCTACTGCATCACCAATCCAACTTGTATTTGGAACTAGTCCGATTTGAACGAAGATACCATCTAAACTTAATTCTTTCATTTCGCCAGAATTTAAATCTTCGTAACTAATACCAGTTACATGATCTTCACCTAATACTTCAGCAGTTCGTGCATTAGTGTGGATATCTACGTTTGATAGTGAACGTAAACGATCTTGTAATACAGTGTCTGCTTTAAGTTCTGATGAATATTCAAATAAAGTAACATGTTTAACAATTCCTGCTAAGTCGATAGCAGCTTCAACACCAGAGTTTCCTCCGCCGATAACTGCAACGTCTTTGTTTTCAAATAAAGGACCATCACAGTGAGGGCAGAAAGCAACACCTTTATTGATTAAGCGATCTTCACCAGGAATGTTAAGTTTACGCCAGCTTGCACCTGTTGAAATAATAGCGGTTTTAGTTTCTAAAACTGCATTATTTTCAAGTGTGACACGAATAGCTTGGTCTGTCTTCTCGATATTAGTAGCACGGATACCTGTCATTGTATCAATATCATATTCTTCAATATGAGCAGCTAAATTAGCTGAGAATTGAGAACCTGTTGTTTCTTTTACAGTGATAAAGTTTTCGATGCCAGCAGTATCATTAACTTGACCACCAATACGGTCAGCAATAATACCTGTACGTAGTCCTTTACGAGCCGTATAAATTGCGGCACTACCACTAGCTGGACCACCACCGATGATTAAAACATCATATGGATCTTTACCTTCAAATTCAGAAGCATCTTGCGTACTGCCTAATTTAGTTAAGATATCTGAAATAGTCATACGTCCATTGCCAAATTCTTCACCATCTAAGAATACAGCTGGGACAGCCATGATATCTTCTGATTCTTCACGGAATACAGAACCATCAATCATTGTATGAGTGATATTAGGGTTAACAACACTCATTAGATTTAATGCTTGAACAACGTCAGGACATTTTTGACATGTCAAACTAACGTAGGTTTCAAAGTTGTATTTACCTTCTAAACCTTTAATTTGATCAATAATTGATTGTTTCTCTTTAGGTGCACGACCACTTACTTGTAAAATTGCTAATACAAGAGAATTAAATTCATGACCTAATGGAATTCCGGCAAACGTTACGCCAGCTTCTTCATCAGGTTTGCTGACTGAGAAGCTTGGTGTACGTTTTAATTCTTTTTCTACGATTGTTATATGTTCAGACATTTCAGCGATTTCATCTAAAAGTTCTTTAAGTTCTTTAGATTTGTCGTCAGAACCGATACTAGCTCTGAATTCTACATCGCCTTCCATTAGTCCTAAAAGTTGTTGTAATTGTTGTTTTAAATCAGCATTAAGCATTCTTTAATGCCTCCTTAAATTTTACCTACTAAGTCTAATCCTGGTTGTAATGATTCAGAACCTTCTTCCCATTTAGCTGGGCATACTTCACCTGGATGTTGACGTACATATTGAGCGGCTTTGATTTTATTTACTAATGTGCTTGCGTCACGGCCAATACCATCTGCATTAATTTCAGCTGCTTGAACAACGCCGTCTGGATCAATGATGAAAGTACCACGTTGAGCTAAACCAGCTTCTTCATCTAATACATCAAAATTACGAGTGATTGTTTGAGAAGGGTCACCGATCATTTGATATTGGATTTTACTGATTGCATCTGAATGATCATGCCAAGCTTTGTGTACGAAATGAGTATCAGTTGATACTGAGAATACATTTACACCTAAGTCTTGTAATTTATCATATTGGTTTTGTAAATCTTCTAATTCAGTTGGGCATACGAATGAGAAGTCAGCTGGGTAGAAACATACTACGCTCCAAGAACCTTTTAAATCATCTTGGCTTACTTCTTTGAATTCGTCTTTTTTAGGATCATAAGCTTGCGCTGTGAATGGTAGAATTTCTTTATTGATTAATGACATAACTTAAATTCCTCCTGATTATCATGAATATTAATTAGAACTACATAATAATTATTGCTTGTTTATAATAATTCTAATTTCTTAAATAATATTATTACATGCTATTTCCTATTCGTCAACTTAATGCACTTATAACTATTGAAATGTTGATTTAACATTGTTCAAATAGGTTTTTTGAATCATATATTGAGAAAGTAAATATGTGTTTAAGTTTTAGTGTTTATTTTGAAAATGTTATTTTAAAAGTGCTTCTAAATATCAATTAACCTTTTCCATTCTCAACTAAACATATGTTTTTGATAATAAATAATATGAATAATTAAAAAAACGGAATAGAAATCAACATTAATGATGAAGATTTCATATCCCGTTCAACAATGGCTAATGTATGGATTAGTTCTTTATAACTTAAATAGTCAGTTAATCAATAACTTTAACTGTGACAGATCCTACTCTATCATAGTCAGCAGTATAAGTACCTTCTTCTAAATTTAAAGGAGAAATGAAGGTTCCAGATGAAATAAATTGTCCTCTTTTTAATGATTTACCATGAGAATGTAATTTTTTGTTTAACCATTTTACTGATTCAATTGGATTGCCAAGCACTTCACTAGAGTGACCCCTTTCAATTTGGTTATCATCCTTGAATAACTTTAAATTAATATCAGCAAATGCCTCGTAATCAAGAGGTGTGATACGTTCACCAACCACAATAAGTCCAGTAGCTGTATTATCAGAAATTAAATCACCTAAAGTGAAATTTGGGAACCAATCTTTATAACGTGCATCGGGAATTTCGATGCCTGGTGCGACTTTTACGCTTTCTAATATCGTTTGTGTATCAGCATCTTCAGGTAAATCCGCAGTTAATTCGAAAATAATTTCAGGCTCCAATAGTGGTGCAAATAACGTTGTAAGAGACACACCATGACCGTTTTCTACGACTTGATGAGATAAAATAGTACCGTATGCTGGTTCATTAGTGTTAGCAATTGCTTGAGTTGCAGCACTCGTCATACTAACTTTATAACCTTTAATAGGTACATTCTTCTCGGCTTGAATTTGATGGATAAGATCATCTTGTGTTTTGTAAGCTTCTGGTTCAGTTAGATTATATGTTTTGCTTACAAATTTGATAGGTTCTTTTGAAATGTATGCTTGAAATAAGGCATTTGATACTTCTTTGTTTGCTTGACTCATGATATCTCCCCTTAAATATCTGAAAATTGTTATTATTATGATAACTATAAAATTATTATCATGCAAATGTTTTACGGAAGATAGTTAAACCTTTATAAAAGCAAAATGAAATATAAATTGTTACGATGTAATAAATAGACTTGAAGGAGTAGATACCATGTCAGACTATGTTTACGATTTGATGAAAAAACACCACTCAGTGAGACAATTTAAAGATAAAGCACTAAGTGATGAAACAGTTCAAAAGTTAGTAGAAGCAGGGCAAAGCGCATCAACGTCAAGTTACTTACAAACATACTCAATTATAGGTGTAGATGATCCTGAAATTAAAAAACAATTGAAAGAAGTTTCAGGACAGTCATATGTTGTCGATAATGGCTATTTATTTGTATTTGTTTTAGATTATTATCGTCATAATTTAATAAATGAAAATGTAGACTTTGATATGCAAACATCTTTTGAATCGGCAGAAGGATTATTGGTAGGGGCTATTGATGTGGCATTAGTTTCTGAAAATGTTGCTTTAGCTGCTGAGGATATGGGTTATGGTATTGTTTACTTAGGTTCACTACGAAATGATGTTGCGCGTGTCAAAGAAATTTTAGATTTACCTGAATATGCTTTTCCATTATTTGGAATGGCTGTTGGCGAGCCAGCAGATGATGAAAATGGTGCACCTAAGCCACGTTTACCGTTTGAGCATGTATTCCATAAAAACGTTTATAATAGCAATGCTAAAGAACAAAGAGAAGCTATTCAGAAATATGATGAGAAAATCAGTGAGTATTATAAAGAACGTACGAATGGAAAGCGTCAAGAAACATGGTCACAACAAGTTGCTGGGTTCTTAAGTGGTAAAACACGTTTAGATATGTTGGAAGAGCTAAATAAATCTGGGTTAATGAAAAAATAAGCTATTAATAAAAAAGCGTAGCTAATGGTTACAATTGTTCGAAATAAACATTGTAATGTTTTAGCTACGCTTTTTTTAAATATTAATTTGTTGATAAATCTCCATATTCATTTGAATTGAATTTATCTTTATCCATATTACCTGTAAGTTTTGCAGTTCCAGTACCTGCTAATATTGAATCATTAACGTTAAGGGCAGTACGTCCCATATCGATAATTGGTTCTATTGAAATAAGTACCCCTGCAAGTGCAACTGGTAGATTTAAAGTTGATAATACTAAGATAGATGCGAAAGTTGCACCACCGCCGACACCAGCTACACCAAATGAACTGATTATAACAACGCCAATTAATGTAAGAATAAATGGTAAATCAATATCTACATTTGCAACTGGTGCTACCATAATGGCTAACATAGCAGGATAAATTCCCGCACAACCATTTTGACCTATTGATAAGCCGAATGATGCTGAGAAATTAGCGATACCATCTGGTACACCTAATCGTTGTGTTTGAGTTTGAATGTTTAAAGGTAATGCACCAGCGCTTGAGCGAGAAGTAAATGCAAATATAAGCACTTCTAAAGTTTTCTTAACGTAACGCACTGGATTGATTCCCATTACTGCTAATAATATTAAATGGATAATGTACATTGTGATTAATGCTACATAAGATGCAATCATAAATTTACCTAATGTCCATATCGCTTGAAAATCACTCGTAGCGATGGTAGATGCCATAATCGCGATGATACCATATGGTGTTAGTCTTAAAACGAATGTAACGATAGACATTACTAATGCGTATATAGCATCGATACCGCGTTTTAACAAACTACCACTTTCTGGTTGTTTGCGAGCAACACGTAAATATGCAAATCCTACAAAGATTGCAAAGATAACCACTGCAATTGTAGAAGTTGTTCTCTGACCAGTGAAATCTAAGAATGGATTGCTAGGTAATAATTCAAGAATTTGCTGTGGTAACGTATTAGCAGTCAGATCTTTAGCTTGGCTACTAATTTCGCTTCCTCTTGAGTTTTCTGCACTACCTAAATCAATGCTTGAGGCATCAAGTCCAAATACAATGGCATAAAAAATTCCTACTATAGCAGCAATAGCTACAGTACCAATTAAAAACATAAAAATATAAGTACCAATTTTAGCGAATTTATCACCAATTTGTATTTTACTGAATGCTGACACAATTGAAATGAATATAAGTGGCATTACAATCATTTGTAACAAAGCCACATAGCCGTCTCCCACAATACTAAACCAGTCAGTAGTTGTTTCAAGTACTTTGGAGTTTGCTCCATAAATAAGATGTAACGCTATACCAAACACAATTCCCAACCCTAATGCGGTAAATACTCTTTTAGGGAATGAGACGTGCTTTTTAGCCATTATGAATAACCCAATTAAAAACAATATCATAACGACAATATTAATAACTGTAAAAAAAGTCCCCATAATTATTCTCCTTTGAATATTCTAATTCCGACATACTTAATAAGGATAATACTATTTATTTTATATTTCAATAGCTTGAAATAAAAAGTATAAATTATAAGTTTTTGAAAACACACAATAGTTAATTGAATTAAAATAATTTAAAGATTTAAATCATTAATCATATTAATATAGAAACGAAAAAAGGTAAGACAATGAATTCAAAATGAATTCTGTCTCACCTTTGTATAAAGAGTTAGTATTGCGACAAATAGGTCCTGTTACCAATCATTAAATAATTGAAATCTTTATAAATTAAATAATCTCGCAAAGAAACCTTTCTTCTCATCATTAGGTCTATTAAGAGAAGATTGCGTTTTAATATCTTCTTTTAATGTATCGATAGATTGTTGATTATTATCATTAATTTCTTTAACTAAACTATTTTTAGTGTATTCAGATTGCTCTTTTTGAGCTGTTTGGATGGCTTCTTGTGAATTTTGAATAGCCAATAATGATTGATTGTGAGTATCTAATTTTTCAGTGATTTGATTTTGAAGTTCTTTTAATTCCGTTTGTTGTTGGTGAACTTGGCTAATCATTTGACCGAGCATTTGACGTTCTTCTCGCATTTTTTGAATTTCTGTGCGTAATTCTTCTACCAATTGTGTAGCACCTTGATCAGCAGGTAGTTGTTCATTATCTTCTTTGACAATCACTTGTAAGAAGTCTTTTTCTTTTTCAAGCTCTTCAAAAGCTAAATCATAACTATTCGTTTGTTTTACTTTTTCAGCGATATCTTGGAAAAGTTCGATATCTTCTTCTTTAAAGTCAGTAGCTTCACGGCCACGATATTCTGTCTTACTAAGTTGATAGCCACGTTCTTCTAAGTGTTGGACTATCTTACGGACTTGTTTTTCACTTAGTTCGACACGCTGAGCGAATTCTTTGGTTAACATAGCTGAAAGTCCTTTCGTTCTTTGATTTATGTACACTGACGTTTGTCTTCTGTCAGTGAAACGTCAGTCTAACCTCAAATATTAGTTTAACCCTTTATAACGCTCATTTCAAGTGTTCCTAATGGGGTAGGCGTAAATTCATTTTGACTAATAAAGGATAAATAATATCTCGAGAAATGCCGTTAGCAAACACATATTTTAAAATGTAATTTGATTTAACACTTGCTGGATAGATATCTTTTGTTAATTCTATATTTGATTTAATGAATAAGTCTACTTTAAAAGGCGAGTCAATTTTTGAATAGTTAGGATGTATATAATCAATTTCACTTTGTCGTTCAAAGCCGTTTGATAATAATAATTGTTGGCGTTGAGTTAAAGCTTGTTGATTGATGTCTTTTAATGGATGAACCGTCTTAGGAACTTCCACCATTACAAAATTAACATCACGAGAATGAACTTTATTAGAAAGTTGATTTAATTGATGTTCTATTTCTTGAAGTGTATTAATTAGGACATATTCATAATCTGGTGTATCATTGGCGATTAAATGTATTAAAAATGCCGAATTTGTTGTTGCTTCATAATGTGCCGTTGCTAAACTAATAATCTCATCATCTTGTATGCCCACAAGAAATACGTAATCATTTTCGGTCTTATTATTTTTTAAGGATCTTTCAATAATATAGCTATCTTCATAGAAATTCTCATCTAATTGTTGATTATAAAAAGTGATTGCTTTGTCATAATATTCATCTTTTATTGATTGAATAACGTGAAAATTCATTATGTCACCCCCACGATAGTTTGTTTAATTATAGCATATTTAAACATTTTGACGTCATTGTTAAAAAGATATTGAGATTGAAAAAAACCGTAAAATGAACTTAAAACTACGTTCATTTCACGGTCTCAAAGTTTAAAATGAATATTGATTATGATTTAGGACCTTTAGATTCGTTTGCATAATGTGAAATATCAATTTCTTCATAAGCTGAGTTATTTTCCTCAACTTCGTCATGTGAAGAGTTATCTTTGTTGGCAATTACTAAAAATTTACCATCTAAAATATCTTTTTTGTATTTTTCTGTTTGCTCTTCAGATAATTCATAACGAGCTAAAACGGCTTCTTCGCCATCCTCACCAGTTAATAATTTAGACATACGGTCACTAAAAGAGCCACTTGTAGCAATTAAAGTAACTTGAGAATCATGTAAATCATCTAAATGTAATTTACGTTTACTTACAACGAGTAATTCATTTTCTGAGTATCCTTCAGCTTTTTTCTTATCAATAACGTTATAAATCTCATCTTGCTTGTCTAATACGGTAAAATCTGCCATATTAATCGCCCTCCATCTTTTCGTCCTACTTTTAATAAAAATATACCCTTAAGAATATTTATAAAACTCAACTATAGTTATTATATAATTAATTAAGAATGGTTTACAAATAGTGATGAACAATATTTAGTTAAACGCTTACACTTGAAAATATTATTATGAAAGGGCTTGTAACAATTTCTATCATATTGAAAATAAAGCAAAAGTTTGGTATTATCGTTAAATAATTTATATCGCTCATATAATCTAAAGAATATGGCTTTAGAAGTTTCTACCATGTTGCCACAAACGACATGACTATGAGTTCAGACTCAATACATAAAAGAGCAAGTTTTATTTAAATAGCTATCTAGAATACTATATAAAAGTTGTTTAGCTTTGGAGGTTGTATATACACCCACTTCATCCTATGAGGTAAAACAAATTTAAAATTATAAAGTGTTTGAAGAAGAAGACATTTAAATATACGGCTTCTTGAAATTTCAAAATACTATGTATTGCCTGTACGCTCATGGATCCTGAAACTTTTTCGCAAAGTTTGAGGCTTTTTTTGTATACAAATTTAGGAGGTTTTGACGTGGAATCGCTTAGACAGAAAGTCAAAAAAGATGGCGTAGTAATTGACGAAAAAATATTGAAAGTGGATGGTTTTTTAAATCATCAAATCGATGCAAAATTGATGCATGAAGTAGGCAAAACATTTTATGAGCAATTTAAAGATAAAGGTGTCACAAAGATTTTGACAATCGAGGCTTCAGGCATTGCTCCAGCTATTATGGCATCTTTACATTTTGATGTTCCTTGTTTATTTGCTAAAAAGGCTAAACCAAGTACGTTGAAAGATGGCTTTTATAGTACCGATATTCATTCTTTTACAAAGAATAAAACAAGTACGGTTATTGTTTCGGAAGAATTTCTAAATGAGAATGATACGGTTTTAATTATTGATGATTTCTTAGCCAATGGCGATGCTTCACTTGGGTTATATGATATTGCGCAACAAGCTAAAGCTAAAACGGTTGGTATTGGTATTGTTGTTGAAAAGAGTTTCCAAGATGGTAGACAAAGATTAGAAGAGGCAGGTTTAAACGTTTCTTCATTATGTAAAGTGGCTTCATTAAAAGGAAACCAAGTGACACTACTAGGTGAAAATGAATGAAGACGTTCATTTTAAGTTTACAACACTTATTAGCAATGTATGCCGGAGCGATATTAGTACCAATTATTGTTGGTACCAGTCTTAAATTTACGCCGGAACAAATTGCGTATTTAGTCACAGTGGATGTTTTTATGTGTGGTGTAGCAACATTTTTACAAGCTAACAAAGTGACAGGTACAGGATTACCCATTGTACTAGGATGTACATTTACTGCGGTAGCACCTATGATTTTAATCGGTCAAACGAAGGGCTTGGATGTGCTATATGGTTCATTGTTTGTATCAGGTATTTTAGTTGTTATTATTGCACCATTCTTCTCTTATTTAGTTAAATTCTTTCCACCTGTCGTAACTGGAAGTGTGGTTACAATTATAGGAATTAATTTAATGCCAGTATCAATGAATTATTTAGCTGGTGGAGAAGGTGCTAAAGACTATGGAAATCCTAAAAATTTAATTTTAGGAGGCGCTACTTTAGTCATTATTCTTATTTTACAAAGATTTACGAAGGGGTTCTTAAAATCCATTGCGATTTTAATCGGACTAGTTGCAGGTACAATATTGGCAAATGTGCTTGGCTTAGTAGATATTAAACAAGTGGGAGAAGCCCATTGGTTAGGAATACCTCAACCATTTCGTTTTTCTGGTTTTGGTTTTGATTTAGGTGCGATACTTGTATTTACAATTGTAGCCATCGTAAGTTTAATAGAATCGACAGGTGTATATCATGCACTAAGTGAAATTACTGGTAAAAAGTTGGAAAGAAAAGATTTTCGTAAAGGTTACACTGCGGAAGGTCTTGCTATTGTATTAGGATCAATTTTTAACGCATTTCCTTATACGGCATACTCTCAAAATGTTGGACTAGTATCTTTATCAGGTGCTAAGAAAAACAATGTCATTTACGGCATGGTTATTTTACTTTTAATATGTGGTTGTATTCCTAAATTAGGTGCATTAGCTAATATCATCCCATTACCTGTATTAGGCGGTGCAATGATTGCAATGTTTGGTATGGTTATGGCTTATGGTGTTAGCATTTTAGGACATATTGATTTTAAAAATCAAAATAATTTACTAATTATTGCAGTATCCGTAGGTTTAGGTACAGGCATTAGTGCAGTACCTCAAGCATTTAAAGCGTTAGGTGAGCAATTTGCTTGGCTAACTCAAAATGGCATTGTACTAGGTGCTATTTCAGCAATTATTCTTAATTTCTTTTTTAATGGTCTAAAGTATAAACAAAGCGAAGAAAATGTGAAATAATAGAAATAACTATATAAAAAATGGAGGCTGTATTATCAATGTGGGAAAATAAGTTTGCTAAAGAATCTTTAACGTTTGACGATGTTTTATTAATCCCAGCTGCATCAGATGTGTTACCTAGTGATGCGGATCTTAGTGTTGAATTATCAGAACGAATTAAATTAAATATTCCAGTTATATCAGCTGGTATGGATACAGTAACCGAGTCTAAAATGGCAATCGCAATGGCACGTCAAGGTGGTCTAGGTGTCATTCATAAGAATATGGGCATCGAAGAGCAAGCTGAAGAAGTTCAAAAAGTGAAACGCTCAGAAAACGGTGTAATTACAAACCCATTCTACTTAACGCCAGACGAAAGTGTGTATGAAGCAGAAGCTTTAATGGGTAAATATCGTATTTCAGGTGTACCAATTGTTAGTGATAAAGAATCAAGAGAGCTAGTAGGTATTCTAACTAATCGTGATTTACGTTTTATTGAAGACTTTTCAATCAAAATTTCTGACGTTATGACTAAAGAAAACTTAATTACAGCTCCTGTAGGCACTACGTTAGATGAAGCCGAAACAATTCTTCAAGAACACAAAATTGAAAAACTACCTTTAGTTGAAAATGGTCGTTTAGAAGGTTTAATTACAATTAAAGATATTGAAAAGGTGCTTGAATTCCCTCATGCAGCGAAAGATGCACATGGACGTTTACTAGCTGCTGCAGCTATCGGTACATCTAAAGATACAGAAATTCGTGCTCAAAAATTAGTCGAAGCTGGCGTAGATGCATTAATTATCGATACAGCACATGGTCACTCTAATGGCGTTATTCAAGAAGTTAAAAAAATGAAAGAAAAATATCCAGAGATTACAATCGTAGCTGGTAACGTAGCCACTGCTGAAGCTACACGTGCATTGTTTGAAGCTGGTGCTGACGTCGTTAAAGTTGGTATTGGACCAGGATCAATTTGTACAACACGTGTCGTAGCTGGTGTAGGTGTGCCTCAAATTACTGCGATTTATGATTGTGCTACTGAAGCTCGTAAATTTGGTAAAGCAATCATAGCGGATGGTGGTATTAAATTCTCTGGTGACATTATTAAAGCATTAGCTGCTGGTGGACATGCAGTAATGTTAGGAAGCTTATTAGCTGGTACTGAAGAAAGCCCAGGCGCAACTGAAGTATTCCAAGGCAGACAATATAAAGTTTACCGTGGTATGGGTTCTTTAGGCGCTATGGAAAAAGGATCAAACGACCGTTACTTCCAAGAAGACAAAACGCCTAGAAAATTTGTCCCTGAAGGTATTGAAGGACGTACTGCATATAAAGGTCCTTTACAAGATACAATTTATCAACTTATGGGTGGCGTAAGAGCTGGTATGGGTTATACAGGTTCACCTGATTTAAAAACACTACGTGATGAAGCACAATTCACACGTATGGGCCCTGCTGGTTTAGCAGAAAGCCATCCACATAACGTACAAATTACAAAAGAATCACCAAACTATTCATTTTAATTTAAATCAAGTGTGATGAAGTCAATTTGTTAGAAAGAATGGGGAGCACTTTTCATTTTAAATGTGATTGTCATAGAGGTTGTTCACTTTTAAGAAGAATCTAAAAGCAATGCATTGTGGGAAGTGTCTCTCTATTATTTACATAAAATTCAATTAAAAGGAGATTCACAATTATGGAAATGGCTCAAGAGCAAGAGTTGATTCTTGTCTTAGACTTTGGTAGTCAGTACAATCAATTGATTACGCGTCGTATTCGTGAAATGGGCGTATACAGTGAATTACATGATCACGAAATTTCGGTTGATGAAATTAAACGTATGAATCCTAAAGGTATTATTCTTTCAGGTGGTCCGAATTCAGTATATGAGGAAGGTTCATTCACTATCGACCCTGAAATTTATAATTTAGGCATTCCTGTACTAGGTATTTGTTATGGTATGCAGTTGACGACTAAACTTTTAGGAGGAAAAGTTGAGCGCGCTAATGAACGTGAGTATGGTAAAGCAATTATTAATGCAAAATCAGATGAGTTATTCTTTGGGTTACCAGCTGAACAAACTGTATGGATGAGTCATTCTGATAAAGTGATTGAAATTCCAGAAGGATTTGAAGTGATTGCGGATAGTCCAAGTACAAGTTATGCAGCAATTGAAGACAAAGAACGCCGAATTTACGGTGTTCAATTCCACCCTGAAGTACGTCATACAGAATACGGTAATGATTTATTAAGAAACTTCGTACGCCGTGTGTGTGAATGCACAGGCGAATGGACAATGGAAAACTTTATCGATATCGAAGTTGAAAAAATCCGTAAACGCGTTGGAGATCGCAAAGTATTATGTGCGATGAGCGGGGGCGTAGACTCATCAGTTGTAGCTGTCTTATTACATAAAGCGATTGGCGATCAATTGACATGTATCTTTGTTGACCATGGTTTGCTTCGTAAAGGCGAAGGTGACATGGTTATGGAACAATTTGGTGAAGGTTTCGATATGAATATTATTCGTGTGAACGCACAGGAACGTTTCATGGATAAATTAAAAGGTGTATCTGATCCAGAACAAAAACGTAAAATTATTGGTAATGAATTTGTATATGTGTTTGATGATGAAGCGGCAAAATTAACTGACGTTGATTTCTTAGCACAAGGTACGCTTTACACTGACGTCATCGAATCAGGTACTAAAACTGCACAAACTATCAAATCTCACCATAACGTAGGTGGATTACCTGAAGATATGGAATTTGAACTTATTGAGCCGATTAACACGTTATTTAAAGATGAAGTGCGTGCATTAGGTATAGAATTAGGCATTCCTGAACATTTAGTGTGGAGACAGCCTTTCCCAGGTCCAGGTTTAGGAATCCGTGTATTAGGTGAAATTACTGAAGATAAATTAGAAATCGTACGAGAATCAGATGCGATTTTACGTGAAGTTGTACGTGAGGAAGGTCTTGAGAGAGACATTTGGCAATATTTCACAGTACTTCCTGGCATTCAATCTGTAGGTGTTATGGGAGACTATCGTACGTATGATCATACTGTAGGTATTCGTGCAGTTACATCTATTGACGGTATGACAAGTGACTTCGCCCGCATTGATTGGGAAGTCCTACAAAAAATCTCAAGTCGTATCGTAAACGAAGTAGACCACGTTAACCGCGTAGTCTATGACATCACTTCTAAGCCACCAAGCACGATTGAGTGGGAATAATAACATAAAATGAAGAAACCTCTTAGGCATAGGCTTAAGAGGTTGTTTTTATGATTTTTAAATTATAAAAAGGGCAGAAAAAGGGCATATTAAATTAATTTCCAACTTTCTCTAATTTATTCATCATATCTTTATCCATTTGCTCAGTTACATGACTATATATCTGTAATGTTGTTTTATGGTCTGTGTGACCTACACGATCCATTATTGCACGCAGTGATACACCTAACTGTGATAATAAGGATATATGACTGTGGCGCAAACTGTGGCTTGTTACATGTTTTTCTATCCCTATATTTTGTGTAGCTATTTGTATGTTTCTGTTTATTGATGTAAGAGGTAGAGGGTTACCTCTATGACTTGTAAATATAAAACCTCTATCAACATACATGTTTTCCCATTGTGTCGCTCTCTTATTTTCCAACATAACCTTACGCAAAATATCGCAACTTCTAGTAGTTAAAGATATAGTGCGATATGATGATGTTGTTTTTGTAGTATCTTTGAAACCTATTTTGTTACCATCTTTACGCCAGTGTATAGTGCCATCAATGAGAAGTTTCTTATTTTCAAAATCAATATTATCGGGTTGAATTGCTAAGAGTTCGCCAATACGCATGCCATTTAATGCTTGAAATTCAACTATGTAAGCAGTAAATAAGTATGATCTTTTCATATAACTAGCACGCTTTTTATTTGCTATGCGTTTTAATTCTTCAGCAATAGCCAGAATTTCAGTCATTTCTAAATAATTCTCACGTTTAGCTTTAATTTCTTCTCTTGTAGTCGCTTTTTTAGGCATAACAACATCATCTATGTATGATATATCAGTGATGTTATATTTCTTTTGAGTATATCGAAGTATATTTTTGATGATACTTAAATCGTCTTTAACTACTTTATGGCTTAGTCCATCTTTTAATGATGAGTTAATTAAATCTTGTATAACTTTAGCATTCATATTTTGAACAAGAATATCTTTGTCTATATTTCTTTTGATGTGAGCAACCTTATAGCTTTTAGTAGTGATAGTTGACTGTTTAGATCCAGATATTATTTTGTAATGTTCAAACCACTCATCACATGTAGCATGGAAAGTTAGCGTCTTGAGTGTAGTAGGTGTCTTGTCATTTACCTTTGCCTCTATACGCTCATTTAAACGCTTTTGAGCCTCTTTCTGTGATTGCTTACCATTCTTATTAAGTACCACGCTAACACGTCTCCATTTAGCAGTGAGTGGATCTTTATACTTCTCATAATAGCGATATTTAGTTTCACCATGTTTATTAGTAAATTTCTCATGCCACATGCTATCCCTCCTAAAAAGGTAAAAAAATAATAAGGGTAGGCGAGCTACCCAAAAATTATTGATTAAACTTTCAATAGAATTCTCTCCTACAACGAAAAACCCCTCATGCAAGCATGAGAGGTTTCTTGAGTAGTTTCACAGAACAACTATTTCAAACTTGCATTATAGATGTATTTTCTTTATTAGTCAAATTTAAAATGAAATTGTTAAATACAAAAGATTATTCCATTCCTCAACCTCCTTTATTTATGTTGAAAAAGTAGAACACAATTAATCAATCAGCTTTATTTCATCTTCATCGTAAGCATCAACAGAGTGAGAAAGGTAAGCATGTGTTTTTAAAATCAATTTATTAGGATTAGTTTTAAATTCTAGTTCATGAATATTAAAATGGAAATGTTCAATTTCTTTGGTATTTTCACATATACTACGGTCTACGTGTAAAGTAAATGTTTGTAATTCGTTATCTAAAATAGGAAATTGACTTCGCTCATCGGGATTATCATATCTTTCAATTAATGTAAGCTCAATCTGATTAATAGTTTGTTCAGATGCGCCGCTTTCTATGACCACGCTTCCGTCCAATATACCATTACTATGAACTTGTTGTGTTTTTAACACAGTGTCTATTTCTAATGATTCTATACCTATTGAAGTTAATAATTTTTCGAACATTTTAATTCCTCCTTAATTTATATTAAAGCGCCACTAGAATGGTGAAATAATTAATCTGTGAAATATTATTTTAGTTCTTTTTCAATTTTTTCACCCTTAGCTCTACCTTTATCATCCACTTCAGTTTTAGGATCTTTCCTTTTCTTTGTGCTATCTTCCACATCTTTAGTATCACATGCTCCTAAAATTAATGTGCTTGCGAAAATTAATGCTAAGAATTTTTTCATTATGCATCCCTCCCTTGTTTATATATTTATATTAAACCGCCACTAGGACGCTAAAAGATAAGTTTTATATTCCTAAATAATGCGAAGATAAATACTGCACAAGGTAACCCATTAAGCAAAGCACCCCAATTGCAATAAAAATAATAGATATAGTTCTACAGTTATTTTTATAATATAAACCTTCATTTTGAGCTAAAAAGAAACTTAATATATACAAAATGGCACTTATTAAAAATATAATAATGATGAGTATTAACATAAAATCCTCCTTTATTTATATTATTATTCTTTCTCCAATCCTATAATTAGCATTATCACTACTGAAATAAGCATGAACGGTACAAAAATAGAAGTTACTAAAAACCCACCAATCATGATTAGATAAAATTCATCAATTTTGTATTTACCAAATTTCATAATGTCCTCCTAATTATTTGTATTTTAATGTTATGTGTTAAAAGAGTCATTATTATAAGCAAATTCTTGATGCCACATGTGAGTGAGCCTCCTTTTACTTAATCTTGTGGTCCATATTGATTTTCTACTGCTTGATTTAAAATTTGGGAAGCTTGTTGTTGTCTATTCATCATTTCACTTTCACTAATTTTCCCATTTTCATAATCTTCGTTAGCTTGTCTTTCGATTTCAGTTTTACGGTCTAGGGCGTTAGAAACTTCACCATGTATATACTGATCATCAATCTCTGTATTTTTAGGTAACTTTACATTTTGATTAGGTTGTTGAGTTTGATTATAGTTTTGGTTATTTTGCTGTTGTTGTGGAGTTTGTTGAGTGTTATTAGCTTGTTGTGTTTGTTGTTGAGAATGAACTTGTTCACTTGAAGCAGTTTCTTGTGTAGTTTGTTCTTCAGTAGAGCTATCTTCTTGTGTAGACTTGTTATCTTCGTTTTCTTGTGTTTTCTTTTCTTCTTTAGACTTTTTATCCTCTTTAGTTTTCTTTTCTTTTTTATCATCAGCTTTCTTTTCAGTAGTACTTTCTGCCTTTTTATTCTCATCTTCCTTAGCGTCATCTTGACTACAAGCACTTAAAACAAGCGTAGCTGCAAATAATGTTCCTAGTAATTTTTTCATATGTATGCTCCCTAATTTTTATTACCCTTTATATTCGTTTTTCTATAGTGTATTAGAAATTGTTCGTCACGCTTTACTGTTAAATGATTGCACATAAATTTAATTAAATATAGTTACCTAAACTAATTTATCGTCATCATGTATTATCATAGCTAATTCTTCTAAAGTTAAATTATTTATTGAATTTGATAAAAGGTGTAATTTATCTTCTTGTTTTCTCACATGGTTATTCAAAATCTCTTCATTTTCAATAGAATTTAATAAATCAGGATTCTCAACTAATTCTTGAAAAACAATTGTATTAATAGCTGCATAGATTTTATTAATCATTCTTTCTGTTAACGGTATAGTAGCCAGAGATTCACCTTCAATTTCTTTTTTAACATCGTAAACAAGTGGTTTACATTCTTCTAGAATGTAATTCAATTTAAAATATGAGTATTCTAAAACTTCAATTTTTCCTAATCCGTTTTCTTTAATTCTTCCAGATTTAAGCAACCATTTGTATACTTCACTATCTTTTTCAACTTGATGAGTTTTACCAGTAGCAGTTGCTAATTTATTGAATAAATCCTCGTTACCATCTGGATCAAGTATTTCGCTTATTTTTTTTAAAACTTCTCTAGAAGGAGTAGCTTTATTATTCTCGATTTTACTTAGATATGCATGAGATAAATTTGTTTTTTTACCTAATTCAACAAGCGTCATATTTTTTTGTTTTCTATAACTTTGTATTAATCTTCCATGAGAGTCACTCATTGCAAATAATTCCATTTTTCTACCTCCTCCTTATTATTGTAACAAAAAAAGTTAAATTTAGTATTAAATTAAAAAAATGTTCTTGAAATGTTCCTAAAATAGTTATATTATGTATTTGTAATCAAAAATGTAACCCTATCTAGTTACATTATGAGGGGAGTGAGAAAATGAATATAAAACCAAAAACAGAAATTATAAAATTATTAATGTTTAAAAAAGGACATTCACTTAGAAGTTTTTCTATCGCTAATAATTTATCAGCACCTTATTTAAGTGATGTATTAAACCTCAAAGTAATTCCTAGTGGAAAATACGCTAAAAAAATTGCTAATGGTTTAAATGTAGAAATAAGTGAAATTTTTGAAATTGAACAAAAAGAGGAGGCATAAAAATGGCACATACTAAATTACAAGATTTACCAACTAAACAGAATACTGCACTTGAAGAAAAGCAAATCGTATTTCCAGTGAAATACGCAAAGCCAAAATTAATCTGTGAAATTTTCAATATTAGTTATTCAACTTTCTACCGACTTCTAAAGTCTTACGAAGATGACAATTTAGGTATTGAAGATATGTATATCGACATTAGTAGCACGCTAACGCTTGTGAACGTAGAACAGTTTGAAAAGTATTTGAAAGCAAAACACAAAAAATATTTATAAAAAGATTGAAGGTGGGATAACATGGCCAAATTTTTATTCAAACTAATGTTAATTTCAGTAATTTCATTCCTTAGTGGTTGGCTTTTAGGAATACATGTAGCTTTCACAATTTACATGTTAGGTAGTGTGATTGCAGCATTAAATATTGAAGAAAATGGAGGAGCAGTAAATGAACATTAATCAAAAATTAAACACAACAAATAATTTCAGAGAGGAAAATGAAAAAATGAAAAATTTAACTAATCAAGATTTTAAAAATATTAAAGGCAAATTGAACTATGAGCATATGGCGAATGGAAAAAAACATACTAGTAAAATGGTTAAATTATTACAAAAACGTCATGCTAAAAATTTATCAGTTATTAAAAGTGAATATCCATATTTAAGTGATAATGAAATTTCAAAAATTCTTGCAGATTATCGAGAATATGAAAATTTAATATCAGCAACAGAAACTTTTACAGATTTTCCTATCATTTACGAAGGTTCTAATATTGGTAAATTCTTAACTTTAGATGATATTGAAAACTTAAAAATAGCTATTGAAGAAATGACAATTTTTGTTAAAAGTTTGGAGGAGTAGTAAATGAATTTTGAATTAAATAATGCGTTGTGTGATTTAGAAGTATTAAAAGAAAGAATAGATGATGTAGTAACATCTTTTGTTTGGTTTAATGATGATTATTTCACTCATGAACCTAACCACGTATTAAATAAAGAGGATATTTTAAATCATGGATATAGATACCATGAACATAGAATTAAAAACGCACATACAATTGATTTAATGTTGATCTATCAAAAAGAGTTTGGTGAACTCATTGAAAGATTTAAAGAAATAGAAAAAGCGTCATCTGATGCGAATAGTTTGGCGACTAAATCAGATAACGCTGAGTAAGTGCAATTTTCAAATCAAAAGCACAGGAATAATATAACATTTCTGTGCTTATTCTTAAAACACAAAAATGAAAGGCTGATTAAAATGGACGAAGTTTCTTTATATAAAAAACATCATGAGTTTCATTCGAAATTAGATTACGTTGATACGCCTAATTTATCACCTATTAAAGAAATTAGTAAAAGGATAAATTTTGCGTCAATTTCAACAAAAAATCAATCAAATGAAAATAAAGGAAATGTTTATCACTGTAAAAAAGATGATTTTGTAGGTGATTACATTAATAATCTCACTTTAAATTATACCATAGAACCCAAAAAAATTGGTGCAGTCTACGGGACTATTTCAGTCAAAACAACAATAGAAAACGGTGAGGAAAATAAACAAGCACATTTTAAGTATAGTAAAGGTAATAACTATGCCAGATTTATAGTTGATTTGATTTCTGAAAAAGTTATTTACTCAAATGAATTAGATAGCTTTATTAAGTTGAAAAATAATCAGTATGAAATTATAGATAATACTAACTTTGCTTTGGAGTATTCAATAGATAAGAAATACTACATTAATGATTTTCTTGATGTCATGCTTGAAGTATACAGAAATCATTTAGAGACAAATTATCAGTATAATATCTATCCTTACGCTATTGCAGGTAATGATTGGATATATAATTGCAAAGAATTAGAATTTGTAGATAAAAAAATTACTAGTAACGATTACTATATCATTAAATATGATGTAGATAAAAAGAATATAAACACTAACCTAGCAAAACAATTCTTTGACTTAGTAAGTGACAATGAACGCAGTAAAAATAATTTAATGTTGGTACATGCTTATACTATGTATCGAAAAATGAAACTTATTCAAGCTGAAAAATGGTTCTTAATCAAAGACTTTGGCCGATCTGGTAAAGGTTTATTTATGGAAACTTTTGAGAAACTTCTAAATGTAAATAAAGTCAATTTTGATAGCTTATTATCATCTGGCTTTGAGGCTGCAAATGAATGGCTTAACTTTTATGGTGCAGATATTGCTCATGCAAATGAAACAGGTGAAATTAATAAAAGCATGATGAGAATATTACGCAAAATAGCTACTGGTGAAAATATTTCAGGGCGTGGCATACAGCGAAATAACGTTAAATTTAAAAATAATGCAGTGTTAATTTTAGATACTAATGAAAGTGTTGATACTGGTGAAATTACAGCAAATAGAACACGTACAGTTAAGATTGCATTTAAGGATAGACCAAAGAACGAAACTGATGAAGAACGTTATAAAGTATTTAAACCATTTTGGGACTTTGTTAAGCCTAACGGGAAAAACTCAGTCAATGCGTCAGTATCATTTTTAATATTAAGTCTTGAGTATCTTAAACAAATAGGCAAAGAATTTAAGTTCAATAACGTAACACTTAAAAACTATTACACCGAAGATGAATTGACGGACACTCAAATCTTAATACTAGAAACGTTATCTAAACAGGACTTCATTTTTTCAGGTGATGAGATACTACAAAAAACTATTGAAGAAGATTATAAAAATCTAAAATATAAAAAAGCAAAAGAAGATATGAAAAAAATAGGAGTAGCTATCAATAAGCAAAAATGGATAGAGGGACAAAATACTAAAGTTCATATTGTAGAAAATAAAGAACTATTCAAAATGGCTTTAGATTTAATTGAAACTTAGGTTAGTTTAACTCTTACTAACCTTTGTACTAACTTTGAAATCACTTTAATAACAGGCACTAACCTTTATAACTTAAATATTCTTTAGCATATTTTATATATAAATAAATAGATGTATGTATAGAGAAAATAATGAGTTTAAAGGGTTAGTGTTCTATTGGAGGTATTCTCATGAAAATGTACAATGCAGCAAAATATCTACTTAGTAAAGATGTGCAAGTTGTACCCTTAAACGATAATAAAAAGCCAACAGTATCATTTAAGAATGTAACTATTGACGATGATTTTATAGATAATCACTTTTTAGCATATGCAAACACAAATGTATTAGGTGTTCTTACTCGTGGTTTATGGTGTATCGACATTGATATTAATCACGTAAATGGTGAAAGTGGCTTTGATAGTTTGAAAGACATTCCTTACTATGATGAGTTTGTTTCTAATGCACAAAATACGCTAGTGCAGACAACAGCAAGTGGAGGAAAACATGTAATATTTAAAAAACGTGAGGGCGTTGAATATGCTCAGAAAATAGGATATTTACCATCAGTAGACATTAAAGCACATGATAATAACTATTTTGTATTAGCTGGAAGTAAAACAGCTAAAGGAATATACACAAGTAATAAGAAAAAAGTAATCGCTTATGATGGTGAATTTGAAGATCGTATATTTTCAAAACATGGGAATTACCTACAACAGACTATGGAAAAGTTCTCAGTAAAAAGTGTGTTGCCTAATCACAATTTCAATCATTTACAACATACTGGTAAAGGTGGACTAGGTAAAGAGGCATACAATCGTGTAATTAATGGTGAAAGCATAGAACGTAATAATGATGTATATAAGGCTATTAGTTACGCATTACAATGTAACGTAGATATAGAGCCTCTAAAAGTAATTATTGGTGATGTTAAAGCAAATGGTGATGAATTTACTTTAGAAGAGTGGGAGGCCTCATATAACAGTGCAAGAAACTCATTACGAATTTAATATAGATGACGAATTAAGAAAACTAGGTTTATTAGTTGGAATATCTGAAGAAATATATTATTGCTCAATTAGTCGCATCTCAACATTGTATCTTGAAAACTTTGGGACTAAGTGGATAGCATGGCGTGAAACTTACGACTTTAAGAATGATAAAAGAGTATCGTATAGAACAATAGCAGATGGCAGTTTTGAATTAGTAGCTGCAAGAACTAAAAACTATTTAAATTACATTAAAAGAAAGCAGGGAATAAAATGAACGTTGAAATTATAGCAAATGAATTTGAAACTAGAGCAGCAACACTATTAAGGTATTTTACTGGACTGTGTGAAAGTAGTTATAAATTACCTTTTGCATTTAAGATATATAATGATCCATTTAATACTGTGTATCTAGTAAATAAAGGTAAAATGTACGCTCATGTATTAATAAAAGATTGTGAAGTGAGAAAATCTTTTGAGATAGCCTCAGAAAAGCATACCGAGAGACTTATAGAGAGTATCGAGGGTCATTATGCAGGTTATGAAATACCAGATGGCACACATGACACTATAAGCGATATGATGGCTAGTTTCATGTTTGATAATGATTATTTCATGTATGGACTGGAGACATTCGCAGAAAGCAATAATAGTGACATGTTCGATTATATGAGTAGAGATTTTAATATAGATGAACTTGAGGGCGTTCAAACTAGTAATGCAGATGTTATAGGTAATATGGAAATGTTGTATCAGTTAGCTACTGGCATTAATGAGCCAGAACCAGAATTAGTTGAGGGCTTGAAAATTATTACTGAATTTATTCAGAATGAAAAGGCTAATGCAGATGATAGTAAAGTATTAATTGAACGATTAAAGGAATTGAAACACTCTTATTACAATAAAGTGAAAGCATAAATTTATCGGTCATGCACTTAGTAGGTGCATGGCTTTTTTGTATGTAAATCGTAATTGTTAAGATTTGTTAATGATTTTAGATTGAGTTTAGTTAAACACAAACATTTGTTCTGTAAAAGAACATGTATGAAAGTATATGAAATATACTACAAACACTTTTATAACAGTGTTAAATAGAATGTTAAGAAGTTCTATAAAACTATTCAAAAGCGAACATAAGTTTGTAATTTAAGTGTAAATTTAGTATAATAGTGTTATAGAAGTAATTATACTTTTATATAATTTGTTTAGTTTTCTTGTTCTCTGAAATCATGAATACAATAGTTAAAAATGTAAATTCACTAGATTTTCATTTAAAACCTCCTCATTAATTAGGTCTGCTCAAAATAACTAAAAAAATGAGGTATTAAATAATGACAATAACAATTGAAAAAGAATTAACTCAAGATCATATTAAAGTATTAAATGTATTACGCAACACTAAGCACGATATTATTACTAAACAAAATATATTCAATCAATTGAATATGGAGTTTACTAAAAGCAATGAAAGATGGTTACAACATACTATTAATAGTTTAGTTGTAGATTATGGCTATCCAATCGGATATAGCTACAAGAAAGATACTAGAGGCTATTTCTGGATAAAGTCGAAAGAACAAAAGGAATTAGCATTACTAAGTATCAAGCGTCATATCGAGGGCAGTATGAAACGATATGAGGCATTAAAGAAAACTGAGATTTAAGGTGATGTAGTGAGTGCAGCGATTGAAATTATTCAAGAGAAAGTTAGCGATTATGAATTGTTCACTAGATTTAATACTTACTACATTCAATCAAGAATAGCACTCATAGAAAGCGATATTAAGGATATGTATGACCGAACTACACCTAGTTTATGTAGTGATACTGTATCAGAAAGTATTTACTATGAGAGTTATTCCGTTGAAAATCTAGCAATCGCTATATTAGAAGAACGTCAGAAATTAGAATGGTATAAAAGGAAAAGTCAAAGAGATTTAAACGCCTTTTATACTGTTCTAGGGCGTTTCTCTACTAAAGAACAAAAGTATATTAAAGATTACATTAATACACGCTCAGAGGCTCATATGAACATGGTAGAGCGTTTTAAGATTGAACTATACAAATATATTCAAACAAATAGAAATGAGCGTAATAAAGGTATAGAAAACAATTATTCATATATAAATGACAAGCATCAAAAATTAAAGACTTATCCTCATAAGTTGACGCTTAACCAAGAGAAAGCACTCAGGGAAAAAGAAGATGGTGCTACTGAAAAGAGTATGAATAATGATGAGTTTGTAGCAAAGTTGAATGATCTAGATAAGAAATCATTTAAAGAATTTATTTATAACAGAAATGAAAATAATATCGACTTTGAGAAAGTCTTAATATTACTGCAAACTATACCGAAACGATTACCACAAAAAGAGATTAAAAAGCCATATAACTACATAAGAGAAATAGGCTTAAATACTAATTGAAACGAGGGACTTAATTGAAAACTGCAAAATATTTTGATGAATACAACGAATATGTCACAGGTCAAAGAGAGAATATCAATAAAATTGAAAATGAGCGTCAAGAGTTATCGCAACGAATTAAAGAAGATAAAGCAAAGTATAAAGAATTAATTGCTAACTCACAAGATGACGAGGCTGACGCACTCTATACTACATTTGATAGTAATGAGAAGAAATTGAAAGCCTTAGAGAAACGCTTATCGACTAAAAAAGAAGTATTTGATGAGGCTAGATGTAAAAAGGCGATTGAACTTATTAAACATCAAGCAGATTTACCTCATTTGTACAAAAAGGACAAAGAACGTATATTAGCAAAATTTGAGCCAATCGTTCAGGAATATAACAAAGTGGTAGGGGAAATCGCAGCATTAAATGATGAATATGAAATAGAATTTGATAGATTTGTTCGAGTTTATGACAAAGAAAACTTTGAGAAGGATAAAGAAGTAAGAGAAGAAATAAGAAATCATTTCCGAGCTAATCAATATACTGATTATGTGAGTAAAAGCGAACTGCCATTCATCAACATAAAAAATAAAATGGAAGTAGGAGGCACTAAATAATGGCTAGAAAATACAATTTAGATAAGGTTAGCAATTATCTTTTAACAGAAACAACGTTATCGGCAGACGAATGTCAAAAAGTATTAGATGTCGTAGAAGAACAATTTTCTCAAAATATCCGAGAACAGAAAAAAGACGAATTGTCCCAAAAATCACAAAGAGATGTAAGACTTATGAGAATGGCCGAAGAAAATCGCATAGTTAAAAAATAAATATCTTGCCTATCCTCAGCGATAGGCTCATTTTATTTGTGAGGTGCATACATGAACCTTAGAAGAGTAAACTACTCACTATCATATTATGAAACTAAAATATCTGAATATACTTTACTAACAGAATATAACCCAAAGTTTATCAATACCAAGATTAAAGCCATTACTACACAAATAGAGATGATGTATCACTTAAATATCTCACATATGACTACAAATGATGTTCATGGCATTGTATCAATATCCTATCCACTAGAAAAGTTAGTGATTGATATTATAGGTGAAAAAGAAAAATTGAAACACTTCAAAATAAAATCGAATAGAAACATGCAGCAATTAAAACAAGTCATTAAGCAATATACACCTAATGAACAAAAGAAAATCATGTATTACATGCAGTCTAATGGTTCAACGATAGATTATAGCCTCATAGAACGCCTACAACGTGATTTATACACTTACAAGAATAAAGTAAGTGTTGTTACATGATGTACGATAAACAAGCAATTAAACAGTTTATAAAGGACTATCACAAAGAGAAAGGGTCAGATGTTGTAAGCTATGATGATACTAATGTAGATGATTTCTTTTCATTGAGTGATGAAGTCGAGCCTTTTGCACTAAATGAGAATACTGATAATCAAGTATTCTTTAATGAACTAGATCAACTTATTTATGCAGTAGGTACTAGAAGGGAATACTACATTTTTTTCTTACTATGTGAAGGAAAATCAATGAATGAAATTGCAAAGATATTCAATTTAAGTAGAGAAAGAATACGTCAACTATTGAATGGTTTATTAGATAAATTATAGGAGGGATAATATGAGTGATTTAAACCCTAGACAAGAAAAGTTTATATCTGAGTACCTAAAGACGCTAAATGTAACGCAAAGTGCAATTAAGGCCGGTTATAGTCCTCATACTGCAACTGTACAAGGTAGTAGGTTGCTAAAGAATGAAAAAGTGGCTAAGTACATTGATGAGCAACGTAAGAAAGTAATTGATGAAGGTGTACTATCTGCTAACGAACTACTTCATATTCTAAGTAATGCAGCAGTAGGTGATGAGAGTGAAGTGAGGGAGGTCGTTGTTAAACGTGGTGAATTTCAACGTAACCCAGATACTGACAGAATGAACCTCGTGTATAATGAGCATGTAGAAATGGTGGAAGTACCTATTAAGCCTAGTGACCGTTTACGTGCTAGAGATATGCTCGGAAAGTATCATAAGCTATTTACCGATAAGCAAGAGTTAGCTACGGACACACCAATTTTAATTAATATAGGTGAATGGCCAGAAGATGAGGAAGAGGAGAAACGGAAAGCATTAGATGAAATACATGAACAACATCCTAATAGAACAATGATCATTAATGATATTCCAGATGAGGACTGATAACCGTATGTTCTAGAATGGCGTAGATAGAAGAATAGTGCCATCTATAAAGTTAGATGATGAAAGGATATTTATAAATAATAATTAAATATGGCCACACAGTATTTTTTTGATAAAGTTGGAAAATTTAAAGAAAGCATTAATATTTTTTTCAAACCTTCAAAACCACAAAAATAAATGTTAAAATTTTTAATAGTTTTTTTATTTAATCGTAAAATTTTAGAGAGGGAAATATTAAATGATAAATATTGATGGTTTTCAAGTAAGTTTGTCTAATGGTTTTCATGATTTTAATTATACAAAAGTTATCAATAAGAAAAAAAGGTTGGAATTCAAAAAGTTTTACATATATGAAGATGGAAAAATTGTAGTAAAAAACAATCCTGAGAAAAATGTCAAAATATTAAAAAATATTAAACATCCAGAGGATGAAGAAAAAAGAATTGTAATTTATATTGATCCAAATGGTAGATTATCTTTTATGATAGTTAAAGAACACAAAGTTTTAACTCTGGAAAAAGTTATTGAAAAGGCTGAAAGTAATCCACCTCATAAGGTGATTCCAATATCATTTTTTAAAAAATTAATTTTTGTTGGTGTTATAAGATTTAGATATGCTAATATGCAAAAAGTGGAATTAGCTATTGGATATGATAAGTCTTTAAGTAATAATTTTACTTATTTTTTCCCACATAAAATTAGAGATTTTCTTGCTGAGAAGACTAATAAATTAGCATTATTGGCTCATTCTGGTTATTTTAGTGTTGATAAAAAAGATATACTATCTAAATATGAAAAGTCTGGTGAGATTAATAATCCAGTTTACATAAAGTCTATTACTGAAGAAGGTTTAAATTATTTTTATCCGTTAAAATATGATGGTTATGATAAATATAACAAAAAACATTATGTATATAGCACAAAAAGAATAAAACTTAGAAAAAGACAAATATATAGCTTTATTAGAAAATCAATAACAGGACAATATGTCATAGTTATGACTGATTACTTAAAGAAGAGTATTATATTTAAAGAAAAAATAGGTAAGTTTTTAAGTCTTTTTATAAGAACAAATAAAGATATATACTTCGAGAAATTCAGTAAAGGGGCAAATGAATCAGCTTTTGAAGTGTTTAAATTATCTAAAAAGTATAATGATAAAAATTCAGTATATATTTTAGACAAAAATCATGACCAATTTAATAAACTAAGAAAAATATATGGAAAGAAAAGTGTAGTAGCTCATAATTCAATAAGAGGATTTATAAATATATTTAATGCTAATAAAATTATATCTTCTGATTTATCTACACATATGTTCCGAACATTATATGATAACAGTAGATTCTTAAAATCAAAAATAAACAATAATAATAAAAAGATTTTTTTACAACATGGTATTTCATTAGCTACTAATGTATTTGAAAGAGGGTATTTTAATCCTAAAGTACCTATTGCACCAGATTTTATAGTAACCAATTCAGAAGTGGAACAAAATTTATTTAAAATATATACAGATTATAAGCCAAAACAATTAATTTTGACTGGGACACCGAATTTAGATTTATATGTTAATAATACAAAAAAACAAACAGATATTACTTTTATGCTTACATGGAGACCTTGGGATTTAGTGGGTGAAATTTCATCAAATAGTTATATTGATAGATATTTACAATTCATAAAGTTAATAAATGAATTACATTTTGCGGAAAATGTAAATGTGATATTACATCCTAAAGCTAGAGAAATATTAACTGAACAGTTTCCTGATGTTTTAAAAAGTATAGAAGAGTATTTATATGAGGGTGATATAAAAGAAGCTCTAATGAAATCAAAGGTATTAATTACGGATTATTCATCAATCTGTTTTTATGCATATGCTGGAGGAAGTAAAGTTATTTTCTTTTGGGGAGATAAAGAAGAAAGTGAAAAGCAATATGGTGCTAAAAATATACTCCAAGAAGAAAATGCCTTTGGTGATATTATTTATGGTATAGATAATAAATTATTGAAAACTATAAAAGATAATTTTTATAACAATTATGAAAATAAACAATATAGAAAAAATTTTAATAAACTTGTTGAAAAAACTGATGGTAATAACACAGAGAATATCTATAAGTTAATCAAAGGTGGATATTTTGAAAAATAAAATTTTGTTCTCTTTTCTATTATTTCTATGCTTACATAATTTATTATTTCCTGATACTACAAAAGAATCTATGGTATTAGGTCGATATAATAGTCAAAATATAGATCAACTCATTTTAAATACGAAGACTTCCACTGATTTTAATAATAATCATCATGCTTACATTGTTTTAGGTACAAGCTTGTCTAAAGATGGAACATTGAAAAGAGAAACCATTAAGCGTTTAGCTACATGTTTGAAAGCTAAAAAACAGAATGAAAAAGCATATATAATTGTATCTGGTGGAAGACCAGTAAATGGGAATACACAAGCTAATGAAATGAAAAAGTGGTTAATACAGCACTGTGTAAAGGAAAAGGATATTATTACTGAACAGAATTCAAGTGATACTATTGAGAATGCTATAGAGACATTAAAAATAGCAGACAAAAGAGATTTTAATTCATTAAGCCTTATCACAAGTGGTGATCATGTGAGAAGGGCTACTTTAATATTTGAAAAATTAGATAAAAATAAAAAAGTAAATGAAATAATAATACCTAAGGATGAAGTTGGTACAAAGTTTTCTTATCAAGAAAAAGAAAGAGTTAAAAAAAGTATGCTTGATTTAAACAATATGGCAAAGTGACAATGTTTTATTCAATGTAATCCTTTTTTAAGTTTAGAGAGTTATTCTAAATTAGATGGAATTTTATTGTTGAAAATTTAAGGGCAGAAAAAGGGCATATTTTTGATAATAAGGGCAAAGGTATGAATATATTTTTCAGAATATATAGTTATAAGCACTGATATAAAGAGCTTTTGAAAGATTATGATGTTGTATAAAATAAAACTTACGATTGAGTGGGAATAAAGGACAATAAATAATTATAGGTTAGAAACACTTTTTGATAGGGTTTCTAACCTTTTTATTATGTGAGGTTATAAAATGAAACTAAGCAAAATCGAGCTTCAAGAAAAGGATTATCCTAAGGCATTGGCTATTTGGGAGCGTTCAGTTATTGCTACACATGACTTTTTAAAAGAGAAAGATAGAGTAGAACTTAAAAAGGAAATCCCAACATACTTCCGGCATGTTGAGGCATATTTGTGGTTTGATGGTGATGATGTCATTGGATTTTCAGGGACTAATGATGCTAATTTGGAAATGCTATTTTTAGATCCTAAATACTTTAAACAGGGTTGTGGCACGGAAATACTACAAATTTTAATTCAAGAGCATAAGGTTCAATATGTGGATGTAAATAAAGATAATCCCAATGCCTTGTCATTTTACCTTAAAAATGGATTCAAAAAATATGATGAATCTGCAAAAGATGGACAGGGTAGGGATTATCCAATCATACATATTAAATTGTAAACTGTTTTATTTCTTCCATTGCATTAGTAAGTTTGTATGGTTTGTTTTATCAACGCTGGACTCCATTTTTATAAATCCTAAACTTTCATAAAAATGAACAGCTCTATTATTTTGTTCAAATACTTTTAAAGATAAATGATTGTATTCAGATTGTAAATGTTTGATGAGGGCATGACCTATACCTTTATTACGGTATTCTTCTTTCACAAACAATCCGGCTATATAATTATCTCTTAAGCCACAGAAAGCAACTATTTGTTCATTTGCCTTATACACATAAACATCGGCATCTTTAAGTGAATCAAGCACATTACTATAGTTGTCTATCCAGTAGAAACTATCAATAAAGGTATGTGTATCTAAATTTGCATTAAGCCAAATGTTTCCTAATACTTTTATAGTTTTACGATTTTTCTTTTTTAAATGTTCTATCATAGCAGACACCAACTTTGCTTGTTTAGTAGATAACTAAAGTAATAAAGAGATTAAAGCTAGAATTGGAAGGGTTCCTTGTTTAAGGAAAATACTAATATGACTCGTTAAGCCACCGTAAATAGCTACTATAATGGTGTAAATTAGAATTGGAATGCATAGTTGTTTAGGAGCACTACTGAAAAAAAGACCATAAATTAGAAGTAAACCAATCAAGCCATTATACACTCCTTGGTTCTTAAGAAGGGTATTTATGTTTTTATTATTGAGTTGACTGACAGTAATACCGAAGACTTTGCTCGTTCTATCGGAAGTCGTTGCTATGGTCTCTAAATACATAATAAATAGAAATTCAATCGCTACAAGTAAAATGAGTATTATGGATAGTATATGAATTTAAATCAGTCCTTTTTTGTAAATTATAAATTGTATTTTTATGCGCGTCTCTATTACTTGTTTGATTATTACCCTAATTTTAGTAGTATTTGTGTGAAATAGAAGTTTTAATAAGAAAAATTCACTAAATATTAACTTATTTTAAGCTTTTGAGAAAATTTTCGAAATATTTTTAAGCGTTTTCACAAAATTGTTACATGCATGATCGTTAAAATATGTTACTTTATAGTTAAACAAATAAATTCATTTTATCCACTGACGTTCAATCTTTATATATAGGGATTGAGCGTTTTGTTTATGGGCACAAAAAAAGAGTGAAATCATCCGATTTCACTCTTTTTTATATGGAATGTTTATGTGCGTAATGCGAGACTTATTTTTTAGTTAAGTCGATGATGAATTTAACAAGTTCAATAATACCAGAAATGATTCCCATTTTGAGTACCTCCTTATTAAATGTTAAATAAAGTATATCGTGACTTTGAGAGGATGTGTTTGATAATTCTTAACTCAATGAAAGCGTTTCGTATTCGTTAGATTTCAGACAACTTAACACGATAAATTATGCCTATCTGAAAGATTGAAGAGTAACGTGTTATTAAATGTATGAAAGAACTTCCAATTACTATAATATATTGACTTTTTAGCAATATTTTCATATATTGTATGTATTACGATGATTTTTACATAGGTGTTTATCAAGCATTTGTGCAAGGATTTTCAATATCCATTGTTCATTTGAAGGATAAGGCATATGTTCAACCATACATATTAGGTAGCTTGAAAAAGCATTTTTACATATTAAGTAAATGAGTTCTCATAGAAACCTACAATAGTTAGTAAATATCTGATACCTAAGGATAAAACTAGACTATTGTAGGTTTTTTCTTATATTGTTAATAGTATAAGGAAACTTTTTGTTGAAATAGATTGAAGACATGGAGGAGCGGCAATGTTAAGTTCTGGTTTTTTACTAACATTATTTTTCGTAACGCTTGTCATTGCAGTGTTAAGTGGCTTGATTTTTTTAGTGCCATCGGTTCCTGTAAAATACATACGTTTACATTTAACTTTACTTCTATTACCTGTCATTGTAGGAGTAATTGGATTAATCACTATTAATGGCAGAGAAGTTATAGGTATCTTTGCTCTAGATAAACTAGCTTGGTTAGTAGGTGCCTTTGTGTTAGCTTTAGGTTTTATTATTCAGAAATTTTCTGCACGTTACTTATTAGGCGATCGTAATTATCGTAAATACTTCCCGTTATACACATTTACAACAGTATTTGCGTCTATTGGCTGGTTAAGTAATGATTTACGCTTGATGGTTATTTGTTGGGGACTAACATTATTTTGTCTAACACAACTTATACGACTAAACCGTTCTTGGAAAGTGCCGGCTGAAGCAGCAAAAGTATCTGCGCGTTTATTTATCATTGGATGGGTTGCTTTATTATTAGCTGTAGTTGTATTTTTCATCGGTACTGGCGATTGGGTTATCGATCCATCACAAGATTACGATGTTTCAATGAGTTATGGACTGAAATTAATTGTAGATTTATTACTTGTTATTGCTGTTATTATCCCAGCAGCACAATATCCATTTCAAAGTTGGTTAATTGAGTCTGTTGTAGCACCAACACCCGTATCTGCAATTATGCATGCTGGTATTGTAAATGCTGGTGGTATTATTTTAACGCGTTTTTCACCAGTATTTGATAATAATATTGCATTAACGTTATTACTTATTATTTCAAGTATTTCAGTACTTATTGGATCAGGAATTAGTTTAGTGCATGTTGACTACAAAAGACAACTTGTTGGTTCAACAATGAGTCAAATGGGTTTCATGCTTGTGCAATGTGCTTTGGGTGTTTATTCTGCTGCGATTATTCACTTGATTTTACATGGCGTATTTAAAGCAACGCTATTTTTACAATCAGGGTCAGTTGTTAAACGCTTTAATATTCCGACACCACCAAATGTTAAGCGTTCTTATGCTTGGACAGTATTAGGAAGAACATTAGCCGTTGTTATTGCTATTACCTTCTTTTTAACAAGTTCGCATACACCTTACACATTAATTAGCGTCTTTATCCTAGCATGGTCATTATCTGTATCGTGGAATCAAATGGTTGCACTAAATAGAGGTATGATGGGAAGAGTAATTGGTATTGCGATGCTTATCATTGTGGCACTCGTTTACGTTGTGACACATGAAGTATTTGTTAATATTTTAAATAGTGTATATATGGTAACGCCACATCCACCATTAATTAGCGTTATCATTTGTGTGGCCATTCTAGTATTAGGTAGTATCTTTAGCATTTGGGTAGCACGTCGTCGTTCATCAACAGCTTTCGCTAAAGTATATTTATGGCTTGTAAAAATTGGAGAAGCAAAATTTAAATCGGTTGAAAGTCATCCGAACTACTTAAAGAATTATTTATAAGAGGTGAAATCTAACATGACAATAACTAAACATAACATAGAAGAAACAGTTAAATCGGCACGTCGTGTGATTACACCACTATCTCCTATATCTATCTTTGCAGCACGTAATCCATGGGAAGAAATGGAACATGAAACGTTTGATCAAGTAGCTCAATGGTTTAAACATGTTCGTGATATAGATTTATACCCAAGTCACGCGTCAGTGATGACTGCTTTAGAAAATGGCGAGATAGACCAAAAACTTGTAGAAACAGAAGTACAACAAGCTATTAAAGACTACGACACTTCAGTGCCAAAATCACATATAGATATTTATTGTAAAAATGCGATGCGCATCAAAGATTTGCCTACAAACCTAATTACTAAAGAAGCATACTTAAAGATTGAAGTATCTAAGCTCAAACGTGTATTTGAAAATGAGCCTTTTAAATATGCACGATCAAAAAGTGCGAATGCATTTAATGCTAAAGGTGAATCTTTAATGGATGAACTTAATACACATATTATTAAGTGGTCCAAATTATATTTAGATAATTTCCAATCAAGTTGGACTATGCCTAAAAGAGAAGAAGGATTCTATATTTCTTGGCTACATTTAGCACAGCATGATCCAATGCTTACTAAAACACAACGTAAAATGATTAAGACACTGCCTCAAGATTATAGAGAGGCTTTAATCATGGCATTAAATCATTTAGATATAGCTGAAGATGAACGTGAATCATATTTAACAGGTCATTTCCTATCATTACCAGGTTGGGCAGGCATGATGTACTACCGTGCTGAACAACATGAACATGAAGCGGATTTGTTAACACAGTATCTTGCTATAAGATTAACGATGGAGTGTATTTTACTAGATACTGAAAAAATGAGCCGTCCGGCAGTCTTAAATGTTGAAAGACGAATCAAAGAACTTGTAAGTAAATGGTTATATTATGGAGAGATGTCAATTGATGATTGGGCCTCAATGTCTATAGAAGACCAACTGGAACATTTAAGGTTTGCTCACGATTTTAACCCACTCTATTTCAAAAAAATATGGCTTGAAGCGTGGGAAGAAACACATGAACGTGAGTTAGTCGAAGCGATTTATGATAAATCTGTTAAGCCAGTAGAGCAAGAAACTCAAGTCCAATTAGCTTTTTGCATTGATGTGCGTTCAGAGCCTTTTCGTCGTCATTTAGAGAGTGAAGGACCGTTTGAGACGATAGGTATTGCAGGATTCTTTGGCCTTCCAATTAGAAAAGAAGTGTTAGATGAACAATTTACGCATAATTCATTACCTGTCATGGTACCACCAGCCTATGCCATTAAAGAGTATGCCGATCGCCATGATTTAAATACGTATAACCAACAACAACATTCGGTTACATCCATGTTTTATACATTCAAATTGATGAAACATAATGTCTTACCGAGTCTACTATTACCAGAATTAAGCGGATCATTTTTAAGCTTAAATACGATAGCGAGTACATTAATGCCGAAGAAGACAGGCCACTTTGTTCGTAATTTTACGAAGAATTGGTTGAAGAAACCTGAAGCTAAATTAACAATAGATCGTGAGCATGAAATTTATAGTGATTTACCAATAGGATTTACTGAAGAAGAACAAGTTGCTTTCACAAGACAGGCATTACAGTTGATGGATTTAACGACAAACTTTGCACCTTTAATTGTATTAGGTGGTCATGGAAGTGTGTCCAATAACAATCCTTATCATGCTTCGTTAGAATGTGGCGCTTGTGGAGGCGCGTCAAGTGGATTCAATGCTAAGCTATTGGCAATGATGTGTAATTTACCACATGTACGTAAAGCTTTAAAAAATGAGGGTATAGTGATTCCTGACTCAACCGTCTTTGTTGCTGCAGAGCATAAGACCTCTATCGATGAATTAGAATTTATTTATATGCCAGAATTAACTAAGGAAGCTCAAAATGCATTGGATATGTTAAATGAAGCTATGCCACGTATAAGTTATAAAGCGAATTCGGAACGTCTCGCTAATCTTCCTGGCTTAGATCAAGATAATTTGAAAGACCCGGTTGCAGAAGCGCATCGCTTTGCGAATGACTGGAGTGAAATCCGTCCAGAATGGGGCTTAGCTCGTAATGCAGAATTTATTATTGGTCAGCGTAATATTACTGCAGGTACCAATTTAGAAGGACGAGCTTTCTTACATAATTATGATTGGAAGAAAGACACTGATGGGCAATTACTAAATACAATTATTTCGGGTCCAGCTTTAGTAGCACAGTGGATTAATCTACAATATTACGCGTCGACTGTTGCACCACATTTTTATGGAAGCGGAAATAAGACTACCCAATCAGTAACATCTGGTATTGGCGTTATGCAAGGTAATTCAAGTGACTTATTGGCTGGGTTACCTTGGCAATCGGTTATGGCTGCAGATAACAAAATTTATCATTCTCCAATTCGATTGTTAGTTGTTATCCAAGCGCCAGATCAATATATTAAAGACTTACTTGAGAATAATATTAAATTCAAACAGAAAGTTGATAATCAATGGGTACGTTTGGCAAGTATTGATGAGAATGGTAGTTGGAAAGACTGGTAGAGAGTTCGGTTTTTTCGGAAAAAGTGATAAAATAAGGTTAATCAATTAATAGGAGATAAATGATTAATCATGGCTAAATCTAAAGGTGCTTATGAGGCAGAGATTAGTAAGGCAATTACACAATGGGAAAAGGATTTTCTCGGACGTGGCTCGCTTTCAGTAAAAACTGATATACTACGCGATATGATTATCGTCAACTTACAAGGCGTATTAACTCCTGCAGAATATCGAGTATGCAAGACACAAGAAGGCCTACTTAACATTAAACGTACGCGTTCGGAACTTGTGGAGTCAGGACAAGATGATTTGATGCAATTAATCTTAGATATTACTGGCGTCAGTGTGAGTAGTTTCCATAGTGATTTAAGTACGATTACAGGCGAACGAGTGATTGTATTTAAACTAGATACTAATTTGGAAAAGCAACTTTAAACTCAATGTCGTTAATGTTAATACAATTTTAAAGAGGCACCCTAAAAGTTAGATTATTATGCTGACTTTGTAGGGTGCTTTTACGTATAAGCGTTTTAATTAATGAATTATCCATTTATATTTAAACATTTCTAATTAAGAGATTATTTTATTGGATTAGTGTACAATTTACACAAAGAGAATCTAGGAGTTGAAAGTGATGCGCGTAAATGAGTTTAAGCAACCAATTGGAGAAGCATTAGATGATTTTGTGACGCCGTCTTTTCCTGATGCACAAACGCTAGAGGGCAGTTATGGAAGGCTAACAAAGCTGAGTATTGAACACATAAATGATTTATATGACGTTCTATGTGATGTTGAATCGAGACGCATTTGGACGTATCTTTATGAGGGCCCTTTTGATTCTAAGACCGAATTTGAACAATACATTAAACAACTTATTGATAGTAAAGATAAATATTTCTTTACGATTTTAGATAATGTGCAACAAAAACCTTTAGGTATTCTAGCATTAATGCGTATAAATCCAGAACAAGGGTCTATAGAAGTAGGCAATATTATCTACTCTAAAACGTTAAAGAAAACACGTGTGGCTACAGAAACTCAATATCTGTTAGCGAAATACGTGTTCGAAACGTTAGGCTACAGACGATATGAATGGAAATGTGATAACTTAAATGCACCTTCCAAACATGCTGCGCAACGATTTGGATTTACATATGAAGGATTATTTAGACAATCTAATATTTGTAAAGATCGTAATCGTGATACTGCTTGGTTCTCAATGTTGGATAGTGAGTGGCCAGATGTAAAAGCAAGATTTGAACACTGGCTTAAACCATCTAATTTTGATCAGGAGGGACAACAAATTAAACATTTAAATGACTTTTAATAAGTAAAATACATTTTTAATTATTTTTGGAAATAATGAAATTAGGGACTGGTGAGCGTATGAATAAACAAATAAGTGGAATTTCACCTAAGATGACGGTGCCTATGTTCATGATCGGGTTAATTATTTTTGTCGTTGTTGCAATAAATGTAATTCACGATACATTATTGGTTCAAAATATCGATATAAGTTCTTTACATTGGCTGACAGATTATTTTGGTAAGCCGGAACGTAAATACGGCGATGGTATTTGGCATAATTTCATGACTTTTTGTGCTGAGATAGGAGAAGTAAAGTCAGTTATCTATATCACACTATTTTTAGCAATTGTTTTATTGTTTAAACATTATAAATTATCAATTTGGATGATGTTAACTATAACGAGTGGTACGTTATTAAATTATTTAATTAAACAACTCATCGAGAGACAACGTCCATTTAATCATTTGATGCGAGACCACGGATATTCATTTCCAAGTGGGCATTCTAATGCAAGTACGTTACTTGCTTTAATATTGTTAATTATTTTAATTCCTTTAATAAAATTCAAAGCAATAAGGATAATAGCCAGTATTATCACTATTATCATTTGGATAGGTGTACTGTGTTGCCGACTATATTTTCATGCGCATTATATTACAGATGTAGTTGGAGGCGTTACACTAGGTATCATTTGGGTAGCATTATTTTTAATGATATTACCATTGTTTTATCTTAATTTACGTAATAAACCTAATAATAAATAGTTCAATATCTTTTTTACAAAGGGGAGATGGCAATGTCAAAAGATAAGGAACGTACTTTAGTTCTTGGCGGAGGCGGAATTACAGGAATTGCTTGGGAATCTGGCGTGTTAGCTGGATTGATTGAAAGTGGTGTAGGTTTAGAGTTAGCAGATAGAATCATAGGCACATCTGCAGGTTCGTTTGTAGGTGCAGTACTAGCTAACGGTTATGATATGCGTACATATTACTATGAGCTAAATGAACGAAGAGATGATAGTGATCATGCGAAGCTTTCTTCAGATATTTATCGGTTATGGCAGAATGCATTTATCGTAGGACGTGATGATGCGACTAAAGTAGGTCAAATGATGGGTGATATTGTATATACGAGACCTTCACATGTTGATTTAACTAAACGTAAACAAGCCATTCGTCAACGTTTAGGTGATGTAGGGTGGCATGATAATTTGGAAATTACTGCTATGAATGCTAAGACAGGAGAAGTCGCTACATTTCATTCACATAGCAATGTAACACTTGAGGAAGCCGTGACAGCGAGCGGTGCAGTACCTGGCATTTGGCCACATATACGTTTGAACAATCATGATTGGATTGATGGAGGTATGGTTTCTCCGACAAATGCTATGTTAGCTAAAGGTGCAGACAGTATTATTATTTTAGCGCCGATAGCAGATGGTTTAGGTATGATGCCAGGTGCATTTGATGATGCGAAATTATTAAGCGAGCATAGTCATGTTTTAGTAATTAGTCCAGATAGTAAGAGTAGAGCTGAAATTGGAGATAACATTTATAATCCCAATAACATACTAAAAATTGGCAATGCTGGTTATGAGCAAGGAAAGTTACTTGCACAACGTATTCATCTGGAATTTTTCGAGTGGGTTGAATGATTTGAAGATTTTAAGGCTACGCGCAGTATTATAATATGCTAATTTTAGAATAAGGAGAGAGTAAGAATGAAAGTAAAATCACCACGCCCAATTAATTTAAAGGGGACACGTAAAGAAGCGGTCTTATTGCTTCATTCATTTACTGGAACGATTCGTGATGTGAAACCCTTAGCACAAAAACTTAATCAAGAGGGTTATACATGTTACGCACCTAATTATAAAGGACATGGATTACCACTAGATCAGTTTACGCAATATACTGTTCACGATTGGTGGAATGATGTCTTAAATGGTTATCAATACTTGAAAGATGAAGGGTATGAAACCATTTATGTAACAGGCGTATCATTGGGCGGATTATTCACATTGAAATTAGCTGAAACGGTAGATGTAGCGAAAATTGCGGTTATGTCAGCACCAAGTGAAAAAGAAGAAGCTGGTATAGTATGGCGTATGGAACGCTATGGTCAGCGCATGAATGAGTTAATGAATTTAGATAGTGATGTTTCACAGGCACAGTTTAATCATATAGAGGACTATCGCCCAAGTGTTCGTGTATTCAAAGATTTCATTTCCAATATTACTGCGCATTTAGGCGATATCAAGACACCAGCGAGAATTCTTTATGGAGAAAAAGATGAACAATCTTATCAAGATAGTGCACATTATATTTATGAGCACATTAATAGTGAAGATAAAGATTTAACAAGTCATCCTTTATGCAAGCATCTCATGACGCATGGTGAAGGCAGTGATAAAGTAGAAACACAAATTGCAGAATTTTTCATGACTAATTGAGTGGAGCGAATGTGATGAAACGTACATTTTTACTAACTTATATAACAACATCTGGAAAAAATTATACTGAATTTAAAACTTTTCAAAATGGTCCTGATAAAGATGCATGTATTCAACGTCTTATTGATGAATTTGATGAACTTGCTTATTTATTTTTAAAAGATGGCCAACAATCTCATTATATCAATGTTGATCATATTGAAAGTTTGAGTATTCAAGAAGTTACTGAGGGACAAAACGTAATGTACGATTTTAATGGTTAATTTAATTATTAGCGTGACTAATGTAAATAGAGGGAGCAGGACAGAAATAATATTTTCCAAAATTTATTTCGTTGTATCCCCAGCAAAGAG
This sequence comes from Staphylococcus sp. HMSC062A01, assembly GCF_001836805.1. Classification (NCBI taxonomy): domain Bacteria; kingdom Bacillati; phylum Bacillota; class Bacilli; order Caryophanales; family Staphylococcaceae; genus Staphylococcus; species Staphylococcus sp. HMSC062A01. The sequence goes on along the minus strand of NZ_KV830643.1, from coordinate 3,476 downwards.
AAATTTTTTAAGAAATTCTCTTTGCTGGGGCCTCGCCTGCCAGGCAATGTTGACTAGAATTAAAAAGCTTGTTACGAATGCATTTTTAATTCAGTCAACTACTGCCAATATGTAATTTTAGCCTGAACATTGATTTATGTCCTAGGCTCTTTTTTATGCTACAAAATGCACAACGACTTGATCTATAAATTTAAATATTGTGCTCCTATTGATAATTTAGTTTAACTAAGTATAAGACAATGAATATCATTATACCTAATACGAATCACTTCATTTGGTTTAGAAATTCAATGATTTTTCCTCGTTGATTAATAACTATTTTATGAACATTTTTGTCCTTATCAATTATTTTGACTCCATTTGGGACAACGAATAAAGTATTAACTTTCGAAATTTCTTGAATATGTTGATAAGCTACGAAGACTGAATCAGCTTGAATGTTAAATGAGTGAGGAGTAAATCTAAATCCATCATCCATAAATACAATGTGGCCCATACAGCTTCTACGCCTTTCCAATAATTAGCTTTAATTCTTTTATGAAGTAAATTCATTATATCCCCCCTTAGGCAATCAATATTAGTTAAATTTTACTATAAAGATAAAAAATCTATGTATATTGCACTTATAAGAAAGACGTGTTAAAGTATTACTTAAGTGCATAAACGCTTTAATGCGTTAAAGGGAGTGGATGAATTGAGCAAAGAGTCACAATGGAAGACATCAACCGGATTTATTTTAGCCAGTGCGGGATCGGCAATAGGACTAGGAGCAATGTGGAAGTTTCCGTACATGGCAGGCATTTATGGTGGTGGGGCTTTTTTACTTTTATTCTTAATATTTACTATATTTGTAGGGTTACCGCTATTAATTATGGAATTGACAGTAGGTAAGATGGGACGTACTTACACTACTCAAATATATAGTAAGTTAACTGATAAGAACTGGCTAAATATTATTGGATGGAATGGTAATTTAGCAGTATTTATATTATTTGGATTTTATAGTGTTATTGGTGGATGGATCATTATATATATCGGTAATGTCATTTTACAAATGTTATCCATTGAGAAAACGACACTAACAAACATTAATTTTGAAGCAATTATTAGTAATCCATGGCTAACGGTTCTTGGTCAGGGGATTTTTATCTTTTTAACAATGATTATCGTCATGTTAGGCGTTGAAAAAGGGTTAGAAAAAGCATCTAAAGTAATGATGCCACTATTATTTATCTTTTTAATTATCGTGGTAGTCAAATCTTTAACTTTAGACGGCTCGATAGACGGCGTGCGTTATATTCTACAGCCACGTCTAGAAGATATTTCAATGGAAGGGATTCTATTTGCGTTAGGTCAGTCATTCTTTACGTTATCATTGGGAACAACTGGGATGATTACTTATGCAAGTTATGCGCCAAAAGAAATGACAATAAAGTCATCAGCAATTTCAATAGTAATCATGAATATTTTAGTATCTGTATTAGCTGGTTTAGCCATATTCCCAGCTTTAAAAACTTTTGGATACGAACCTCAGGAGGGGCCAGGGCTATTATTTAAAGTTTTACCGTTAGTATTTAGTCAAATGGGCTTTGGCGTTATGTTTTATTTCATATTCTTAATCCTATTCTTATTTGCTGCATTAACTTCGTCTATTTCGCTATTAGAATTAAACGTATCTAATTTCACTAAAAATGATAATTCTAAGCGTAAATCTGTAGCATTTATCGCAAGTATATTGGTATTAATTATTAGTATTCCAGCTACGCTATCATTTAGTAGTTTAAGTGCTGTTAAATTTGGTGCAGGAACTATTTTTGATAATATGGATTTCATAGTTTCAAATATTTTAATGCCTTTAGGCGCACTTGGGACAACATTAGTAGTAGGGCAATTATTAGATAAAGAAGCTTTAAAAGAAAGTTTCGGTCGCGACAAGTTTAAATTCTTTGCGCCATGGTATTTTTTAATTAAATTCGTCATGCCACTCGTTATTATACTCGTGTTCATCGTTCAATTATTCTAAAGATCATACAATATAAAAAGGTTAGTCACACATATGTGGCTAACCTTTTTTACTACTTGAAACGAGCATTTATATAATCTCGTTCAATTTCTAATAACTCTAAATAATCTTTAGACATGATTTCTTTACCAATTTCAATATTTTTAGAAACAATAAAGTCAGCAAGTTTATGGTTTTCATCATCAGAGTCAAAGAATGAAAGTGCTCTTTTTATTGTATCTTTTTCAGAAAAAAGGATTAACGTACGACCGTACACTAAATCTTCCTTACTTCTTTGATAAGAAGCCTCTAAAAAAGCAAATATTTTTGAGCCATCATTATATTCAAAAGCTGAGTCTATATCACCCTGAACTTTATCAGCAATATTAGACAATCTTGACTGTTCAGCTGGATCTTCTGGTCTATATTGATCTCGTACATACTCTTTCCACTTAATTAATTCTGAAGCAATATGTTCTTTTAATTCTGAATCATTATTATTTGTTTTAAATGCGTCAACTTGTTGTCTTAACTCGCTTAAATCCATTAAATCTTCACGGTTAAGTTGACTCGATTCAAACGCTTCATAGTGATCATTTTCATGTGTAGACATCAATCATTCCCCCCTTAAGATACTTTGATACTTTATTCCTTTTAACACTACATCTAAAACATATCAGTTTTGATATTAAAAAGGGATAAGTTAGAAATGATATAAATGGGAAACAGTAGGATTACATGTTTTCAAAACGAACATCTTGTTTGCGTAATTCTTTCATCACTTTCTCAGAAATTGCTGAATTGTTGATTGAAACATTTTTAAAAACACAATCTTTAATTTTAACATTGTCTAGGTTACATAAATCTAATGCGACATTTTCAAACACGACTTTCTTTAAAACAACATCGTTGAAAGTGACGTTGCGTAAGCTACAGTCTTTGAAGGAAGTCTGTTCTATAGTTAGTGTGTTGAATTGACTATCATCGAATGTAGTTACACTGTAGTTTACTTTACTCATTAGAGTTTTAAAGAAATTAATGTTTACAAAAATACTACTGCTAAAGTCACAATTAATTAATTTAGTGTTAGACACGGTATGAACATTTTTAAATATGCCCTCAGAAAAGTCGCAGTTTTTAAAATAACTCTTATTAATTTCTAAATCGTCGTACATAGCGTTTCTAAAGGTACTATTGGTATATTTTTTACTTTTATAGTGTTCATTAGTAAACACAGATAGAGATAAATCGGCTTTTGATGTCATTACGATTCTCCTTTAAGTATTATTAATACGTATAATCAATTATTGCGTTTGCATCGATATTATCGTAACACGAGTATTAAGTTGAACGATAGTTATTGAGTTCTTAGATACATGTATAATTAGGTTCTGTTGCAAAGTTGAATTTATAGTATAACTTTAATAAAAAGGAATCTTTTGTATGAACTATTTCAGATATAAACAATTTAACA